>JAPLMC010000017.1 GCA_026387215.1 Candidatus Omnitrophota bacterium | reverse complement strand
ATTGTTTGCAAAATGCATCAGTTTTTTATATTCATCTCTATTATCTACGAGAACTCTCGCAACGTCCTCGGTAAATATATCCCTAAGGATCCTGAAGGTCAGAGAATATTCTTCGCTAACAAGGTTAGGCGCTTTCACTTTAGTTGAACGATTTTTTATATTGCGCCATAATGCCGCCAGATATCTTATTTCGCGCCTGAAATCAGCCTCGCTTTTTCCAACGCCTGCGGTCCGTACTATAAGCCCCATATTCAGATTAGGCATTATTTTCTTAAGTATCTGGCGCAGCCTTTCTCTTTCAGCACGGTCAATAACTTTTTTGGAAATGCCCATATGGTTGTCGAAAGGCATAAGAACAACAAATCTTCCAGGTATCCCTACATGTGTTGTAAGCCGCGGACCTTTATTGCCTATAGGCTCCTTTACAATCTGGACAAGCACCTCCTGCCCTTTTTTCACAAGCTTATCTATATCTGAAGGCTTTGGCCTTGGCGTATGTCTAGGATGAGGAGAGGTTGTTTCCAACAAATCAAATTCCTGTATCGGCGCCATCATATCAGTAACATATAAAAATCCGTTTTTGCCGAACCCTACGTCAACAAAAGCAGCTCCGATGCCTGACATAACAGAATTCACTATGCCTTTATAGATATTGCCTACAAGGCTTACCTCTGAAGGCCTCTCTATGTAATATTCTTCAAGGGCTCCGCCTTCAACCACAGCAACTCTTTTTTCCTGCGGCTCTACATTTATTAAAATCTCTTTTTGCACTCTATCACCTTTATTCCTTCTGGTAATTTTTCATTAAGTCTGATTTTGAATTCTATTGGATCCATCCAGTTATCTATAGCAAATACCGCAATCTCGCCTTCGCTTTCAACACCAAGCTTCAGTGCATTTGAAAAACCTATTTTGTAATGTGGGGTAAAGCCCTGGCTTATAGTTACCGGCAGGCCAGCCCTTCTAATAGCCCTCTGAAAAAGCCGAACAATATCCAGATGAGAAATATACTTTAGCTGCCCTTTTTTACAAAATGTTGATTCTAATTTCATTTAGATTTTTCTTCTCAGCTACTTTGCAATAGTTGTTGATTCAGGTTTGACAAGATTTACTGTTACAAAAAATATAAGGTCCGTTTTTTCAGTTGTTTTTTCAGTTTTTCTGAAAGGTATACCAAGTAAAGGAATATCTCCTAATAGCGGAATCTTGGTAACTTTATCTACAGCCTTCTCGCTGATAAGGCCTCCTATTACTATGGTCTGACCATCTTTCAACATTAATTGAGTTTCCGCTTTTCTGACAGAATAAACAGGCACCTGAACCTGTGCCGTAAGCTGGTCATACCTCAGAAGCGAACTCAACTCAGGTTTCAGATGAAGCGTTATGGCCCCTTCCGCATTTATCTGCGGAGTAACTTTTAACAAAATACCCAGCTCTTTTTCTGTATAGCCTATGATCTCCATTGTTCCGGTAGATGAGTTTCTTTCGTATTTAGGTATATTCAGAGTCTGTCCTACTGTAATAAGCGCGTCCTGATTATTTAAAACCACGATCTTCGGATTGGATATTATTTTAGTATCTCCTCTTGAAGATAAAACTTCCAGCACTGCCTGGAATTGCGAAAAATCCAATGTCCCAAAGGTAAAGTTGCTAACAGTTGCAAAAGGAAAGCTCGGCGTACCAGTAGAAGCTGTAGGAAAATCTGCTACTGATTGAGTTACAACCATATTGCCCTGAGAATCATAGTTAATAGTATCTTGAGGCGGTTTGGGTATAGGTATATACTTATACCCTGTACTCGCAGTAAGATTACTTTTAAAAGGCGCTGTTACAGGAATTTTTGCGCCAGAAGCTACAATCTTTGTCTGCCATTCAATCCCGAGTTTATCGCTATTACCCAGCGTAGTCTCTATTATCTTTGCTTCTATCATAACTTGTTTTGTCTGCGCGTCAAGCTTCAGCACCACTTCCCTTATTTTGTAAATATTAGTAGCTATGTCTGTGACTATTAACAGGTTTGTCCTTTCGTCAAACTTTACTTTACCACGACTGGAGAGCATCTCCTCTATTGCCTGAGGAACATTTTTCGCGTTCGCATAATTAAGAGAAAATACCTCGGTTACAAGTTCTTCATTTTCCAGATTTACAGTAGTAGCTACGCGTATAATATTCCCTTCCTTCTCATACACATAACCATACGTTCTCAATATAATATCCAAAGCCTTCTCCCACGGCACGTCATTAAGCCTTATAGTAATAAGTCCGGAGACATCCTTCCCGGCAACAATATTCATGCCACTTTTGTAAGAAAGTATTCTAAGTACATTACTTATATCTGCATCTTTAAAATCCATTGTCACGTTGCCTGGAGCTAGCTCCGCAGCAACCTGGTTAACCTCGGCTTTGCCAGATTCGTCAGCTTTGTTATCAACTGCCTCATCCTGGCCAAAAGAAGCGCACGTAAAAGTAAATAATAAAATAATAAAAACCATGCATATTTTCATATTAATCCTCCCAAATTTTGCAAAGCAAAATTTGATCCCGAGCAGCCCTAATTCTTACTATTATGCTGCGAGGGACCATTATTCTTGATTAAGATTTATCTTTACGTTTTCTCCACCCACTTCAAAAATAACGCTGTCTTTATCTATCTTCAAAATTTTTATAGCTCCCACAGAATCTCCTTCTTTTGCTATTTCGCCATTTATAATTGCTATAGACCCTTTTACATCATCCCACACAATGCCTTCCAATCTTATATCCTCAACTGCACTTGCTTCATACGCGTCAGAAGTATATCCGCCTGATCCTGAAATAAGCGGAATAAACGGATCCCTCTTACCCTTTGCGTTATAAATAAACCCCTCTTCCGCAAATACCATATCGTAAACTATCATATATATAATCAACATAACAAATGCCACCATAAACTTGACAAAACCGACATTGTTAAATTTGTAAAGATTATTGAAGAACATAGGTAATTATTCCTATTTTTATATCATGATCGCGCGGATTTTTAACAGTTCCAGATACATCCATATCTATAATTTTTATAAACCTGTCCATGGTCTCTAGTTTATTCACAAAGACTCCTAGCTGGTGATAACCCGCCCTGGCCTCTATTAAAATCGGAAATTCAGTATAAGAATTGCTGACAACTTTCTGCTTAGAGACAGGCACTGATTCTTCCAGCGGTTTTATCTTGAGTATATTAACTCCGGAAGATTCCGCGACATTTGAAAAGTCCTCAAGTAAACTTGAAATCTGGTCCTGACTAGGCAATCTTTTTTCAAAATAACCTTCTTGCTTTTTAAAATTATCGTGCTGCCTTATTAACTCTGCTTTATTAGCAATTAACGCCTCTCCGGTTTTCACTCTTTCCTTAACCACGCGAAATTCTTTATTTCTTGCGATAAAACTTGAGAATTGAGGCTTTAAAAGAAGGTTATAATAAAGTATAAGCCCTGCAATGCCGAATATGGCGACCAATATATATATTTTCTGTTTTTCGTTAGTGTCCATATTAGTATTCTTACAGCAAAACCAAAAGCCAAGTCTAAAATTATTGAAAATAAAGAGCAATTTTGAAATCTACCATATCATTTTCTTCTTTATTCTTTCTTTGCACAGATTCAAGTTTTATATTTTTGAAATCCTTGAAAAACTGCCGGTCGTCTTTTAAATTTTTCATAAACTTTCCAACGGAAGCCATTGCTTCCTCACTTCTTGACACAACACTGCCTTCTATAATAAGCCTATTTTCAGAATCCGTATAAACATGAGTAAACCATATACCTGGCAAAATCAGGTCCGAAAGCTGGTTTAGCTTTTCAGTCCATAAAAATTTTCTCTTTGTAAGTTGATCCAACGCACTCATCTTGGCTCTAAGAACAGCTATTTCCTTATTCACAGAATCTACCTGAGAAAATTTGCTGGAAAAATCCTTTTCCCTGGCAAGCAAGCTATCTATCTGAATCTTTCTGATAAAAGAGACGGTAAATAGCATCATAAAAATTAACATTAAAATTCCGACAGCTCCCCCTATTATCCAGAACTTAAGTTTTTCCGCCTCCATGTTAAAATTAAAAGAAAACTCTGATTTTTTCTTTCTCAGCTCTTCAGGTAACAAATTTATTTCAATCATAATGTATAAATACCTCTGAATTTTTTCCCAGCCGATTTATTCTGTAAAGAGAAATAGCTAGGACAAAATTGGCTAAGGAATTATTTTCTTAGCGCTAATCCTGTTGCCACTGTAAATTTACTGGAAGAATTCCTAAACTCATTATCAACTGAATCATCTATAATTTTAATACCTTCGAAAGGATTCCACAAAATAACTTCTAACTCCAAACTATTTTTTAAGAAATCCTGCATATTAAAAAGATACGCGGTTCCACCGCTTATATAAAGTTTCTCTATGTTTTTGCCAAACTGCGTCTCAAAATAATCAAAGGACATCCGGATTTCTGATGTAAATTTTTCAAGAGCAGGCATTATAATCCCTGCAATATCTGCTTTCTTTTCGCCTGGATTACATTTTAATATTTCAGCTTCATTTGGGCTCAACCCTAACAATTCTTTGATCCTGCTGGAAATATCCATCCCTCCCCACATTATATCCCTTGTAAAATAAGGGTATCCTTTTGTAATTATATTCATATTGGAGAACTTGGCTCCAATATTTATCATCGCGTAAACACTTTCCTGTTTAGCCTCCAAGTTCAATCTCTGAAAAGCATTTAATATCGCCACGGTATCCACGTCTATAGAAACTACTTCCATATCCATTTCTTTAAAAATCTCTCTATAGCTATTCACCTTGTCCTTTTTAGCGGCCACAAGAAGCACTCTATTTATATTGCCTAAATGGCTTTTATCTAATATAGCGCAATCTAATATTGATTCATTTATGTCAAACGGTATATATTTTCCGCCTTCAAATTTTAT
>JAPLMC010000108.1 GCA_026387215.1 Candidatus Omnitrophota bacterium | reverse complement strand
TTTCTCCAGGAGATAAAGTTCTTGTAGTGCGCGGCGGAAAATTCGGAGAAAGATTTGGAGAAATATGCCAGGCGTATGGTATCGAATTTATCGCAATTGATGTAGAATGGGGAAAGGCGGTAGATCCTAAAAAGATAGAAGAGATTCTGAAAAAGGACAAGAATATAAAAGCAGTATATACGACATTGTGTGAGACATCTACCGGGGTTGCCACAGATATAGAAGCAGTTGGCAAGATTTTGAAGAATTATGAAGCAGTGCTTGTAGTGGACGCGATAAGCGCTCTGGCAGCGGTTCCTATAAAAACAGATGAATGGGGGGCGGATATTGTGATATCAGGTTCTCAAAAAGGATTAATGATACCGCCTGGGCTGGCGTTTGTAAGCATGAGTCCCAAGGCATGGGCGCTGGTTGAAAAGTCAACTTTACATAAATATTATTTTGATTTTAAAGCATATAGAAAAGCGCTTACTAAAACTGATACGCCTTTTACGCCTGCGGTAAATCTAATGATTGCGCTAAGGGAGGCATTGAAAATAATAAAAGAAGAAAGCCTTGATGTTGTGTTTGCTAGGCATAAGAAAATGGCTTTTTCAGTGCGTAGCGCAGTTAAGGCAATGGGATTGGAATTATTTGCACCTGAGGCTTATTCAGACGGAGTAACTTCTGTAAAAGTTCCCCAGGGTATAGACGGAGAAAAACTTGTTAAGACTATGAGGGATAAATATGGTGTTGGCATAGCCGGGGGTCAGGACGAGATGAAGGGCAAGATTTTTAGGATAGCTACAATGGGATATATAACTCCGTCTGACCTTATTGTATGCCTAGCTACTCTTGAAATCGTGCTTTCAGAAATGGGATATAAATTTCAGTTAGGCTCAGGCGTAAGGGCGCTTGAGGAAACGCTTAAATAATCCCCAACATCTTGACAAAACCGACATTGTCAGTTTGTCAAGTTTTTTAGAAGGAGAGGGTATGTTTAAAATATTAGTCAGCGATCCGTTGGCGCAGGAAGGTGTGGATATACTTAAAAAGGTAAAAGAGTTTCAGGTGGATGTAAAGCATAAGCTGCCTCCTGAAGAATTAAAGAAAATAATAAAAGACTATGACTGCCTTTTGGTGAGAAGCGAGACAAAGGTTACAAAAGATATTATAGACGCTGCTACTAATCTAAAGGTAATAGGGAGGGCTGGAGTCGGGCTTGACAATGTTGACTTGTCTGCTGCTTCCAAAAGGGGCATTATAGTTATGAATACTCCTGGCGGGAATACAATGTCCACAGCAGAACACGCTGTATCTCTTATGCTTTCTCTTTCAAGAAACATACCCCAGGCAGATGTTTCTGTTAAAAGAGGCGAGTGGGAAAGAAAAAAATTCATGGGCACGGAAGTATATGGCAAGACTCTTGGCATTATAGGCCTTGGCAGGATCGGGGCGGAAGTTGCAAAGCGAGCCATTAGTTTTGGTATGAAGGTCATAGCTTATGACCCGTTTTTATCCAAAGATAAGGCAAATGAACTCGGTATAGAATCGGTTGATGTAAAAGGGATATTTAAGAGAGCGGATTATATTACAGTTCATACGCCTCTTACAGACGAGACGAGGAATATAGTAAATAAGGATTCAATAGGAACCATGAAGCAAGGTGTAAGGATCATAAACTGCGCAAGGGGCGGCATAGTAAATGAGGCAGATGTTCTTGAAGGCATAAATAGCGGCAAGATCGCAGGCGCGGCTTTTGACGTTTATGAAAAAGAGCCTCCGGTAAAAGACAATCCTTTGTTTAAATGCGACAAGGTTGTGCTTACTCCGCATCTCGGTGCTTCAACTGAAGAGGCGCAGATAAATGTGGCTATTGAAATTGCGGATAGCGCGAGGGATGCTCTTCTGGGCTGTGGGATAAGAAACGCAGTTAATGTACCTTGTGTTGATTTTGAGCTTTACAAGATATTACAGCCTCATATAAATCTTGGCGAAAAGATAGGAGCATTAGTGTCTCAGCTTGCCAAAGGCAGGATCCAGGAAATACAGATAAAGTATTCGGGAGATGTCGCTAAATATAACTTATCCCCTATTACCGTGGCTATTATTAAAGGAGTTTTATCGCCGGTGCTGCAAGAGACGGTCAATTACGTTAATTCCATAATTGTGGCAAAGGAACGCGGCATAAAAGTGGAAGAGATGAAGGCTACCATGCTTGAGGAATATTCCAGCCTCATAAGCGTAGAGATAAAGACAGATACCGGAGTAAGGTCTGTTTCCGGAACTCTTTTTACCAAGAAAGACGCCAGGATTGTTAAGATAGATGAATTCCATGTGGACGCTGTTCCTGAAGGCTATATGATAGTGGCTCATAATATAGACGTGCCCGGTATTATAGGTATAATGGGGACTATTTTAGGAAAGAATAATATAAACATAGCTACTATGACATTCGGCAGGGAAAAGCCGGGCGGGAAGACTTTATCCGTCTTGAATGTGGATAGCGCTGTTCCGGAAAATGTTTTGAACGAGATAAGAGGGGATAAGAATATACTGGATGCAACTTTAATAAAACTGTAAATATAAAGTTGACATTCTAACATTGTCAAAGTGTCAACTTTAGAGGTGTAAGTTATAGGAGATTTTATGAAAAATAACAAGATTTATATCATCGACGTAACCAAC
This sequence comes from Candidatus Omnitrophota bacterium, assembly GCA_026387215.1. Classification (GTDB taxonomy): domain Bacteria; phylum Omnitrophota; class Gorgyraeia; order Gorgyraeales; family Gorgyraeaceae; genus UBA10183. The sequence goes on along the minus strand of JAPLMC010000108.1, from coordinate 3,357 downwards.
AGAGATGGGGTACAGACCGCTAAGTTGGGATTAGCAAAGCTTCAGAAGACTATGATAAATATATTCCTGAATGATATGGGAATATATGGAAGCGAGTTTGGTTTTCCCGTTACGCGTCACGAGACAAATTATCTGAATGCAAATATGGAACTCGTGAAGACTGGCGTATTAAAGCCAATTATTTTGAATGGCTGGGTAAGGGCTATAAAAGAAGATGTTAAGAAAGCGTGCGAGATGACAAATGTTGAAAATTTGAATCTTTCCATATCTACATCCGAACAGATGACCAATGGGAAATTTCTTGGCAATAAGACAAGAGACGATATATTGCTTTTGATGACGGACGCAGTGGATTTTGCAAGAAAAAAGAAATTAAAGATTGTGGGCGTGAATGCAGAAGATGCGTCAAGGACTGATATGCCGTATCTTATAAAGTTTGCAAAGGCGGCAAAAGACCATGGTGCAGACAGGATTAGGTATTGTGATACGCTAGGATATGATGACCCTTTTACTATTTACAAGAGAATAAAAATACTGGCAAGCGAAGTAAAATTGCCGATAGAACTCCATTGTCATAATGATTTGGGAATGGTTATAGCTTGTTCTGTAGCAGGGGCAAAAGCGGCAATAGATGCAGGTTGCGATGCGTATATAAATACTACTGTAAATGGTATGGGAGAGCGCGCTGGAAACGCAGACCTTGTTTCTATTATATTAGCTATTAAATACTCGAGCGGATTTTCAGGTAAATATCAGCTCGATGAGAGGGTTAAACTTAACCATGCTTGGAAGATCGGGAAATACGCTTCCTACGCATTTAAAGTGCCTATACCTATAAATCATCCTGGTATTGGAACAAACGCATTTGCTCATGAATCAGGCATTCATGCGGATGGCGCTTTAAAAGATAGGCGCAATTATGAACTTTATGATTTCGAAGAATTAGGAAGAGGGGAGCCGGAACTGATAGAAACAGGCAGGCAGATTATTGCAGGCGAATACTCTGGCATAAAAGGATTCAGAAATGTATATGATAAACTGGAGATAAAATTTAAAGATGATAAAGAAGCGGCAAATATATTAGAATTAGTAAGATATGCAAATGTGCATACCCAGCAGCCGCTTACGCATGACGAGCTGCGATTTATAGCAAAATATCCGGAAATAGCTAGAAAAATATTTACGATGACGCCGTAATACCGTAGGATTGTATGAAACTCGTATCCCGATCGTCGATCGGATATAACCCGATCGACGATCGGGACTGGTACGATAAGAAGGAGTTTTTATGCCATGTATAGTAGTAGTAGGCGCACAGTGGGGAGATGAAGGTAAAGGCAAAATTATTGATATTCTCAGTCGGGATGCTGATATAATTGTCAGGTATCAGGGAGGGAATAACGCAGGCCATACAGTGGTGATCGGAGACAAGGAATTTATCCTGCATCTTATACCGTCAGGGATACTTAGGAAAAACAAGCTTTGCATAATAGGAAATGGTGTAGTAGTTGATCCAGAAGCGCTTTTGAGCGAGATAGAGGTACTGGAAGAAAAAGGCATAAAGATAGACGGTAATCTTATGATAAGCGAGTCTAGCCATGTAATATTGCCTTATCATAAAGTGATAGATAAAAGACGAGGCGCTAAGATAGGCACTACAGGAAGAGGCATAGGGCCGTGCTATATAGACAAGATGGCGCGTTGTGGAATAAGGATGATAGATCTTGTAAATCCTGAAAGCCTAAGAAAGAAAATTTATGCAAACTTAGAAGGCTCGTCGGAATTTAACGCAGAGCAGATTTATAATGACTATTTGAATTATGGAAAAAAGATTAAAAAATATTTAGCAAATGTTTCGCAGGTTTTGAATAAAGCAATAGCTAAGAAAAAAGATATTTTATTTGAAGGCGCTCAGGGCACTCTTTTAGATATAGACCATGGCACATATCCATATGTAACTTCTTCCAATGCTACTGCAGGTGGCGCTTGCACAGGCACAGGCGTTGGCCCAGCTAGGATAGACAGGGTTATAGGCGTGGTGAAGGCTTATACTACAAGGGTAGGAGAAGGCCCTTTCCCTACGGAATTCAAAAAAGATCTTATGGAAAAAATAAGAACCAAAGGTAAAGAATTCGGGGCTACTACAGGAAGGCCAAGGAGATGCGGATGGTTTGACGCGATCATAGTTAAACATGCTGTAGCAGTGAATGGTCTTGATGAGATAGTGGTTACAAAGCTGGATGTGCTTGACGAGATGGATAAAAAAAAATCTGTACAGGTTATAAATATAAAGGGGAGCTTTATAAAGATTTTCCAGCGGACATAGAAGTCCTGGAGAACTGCGAACCTGTTTATGAAACTTGCAATGGCTGGATGAAGGATACCACGCTATTGAAGAGATACAAGGATTTACCCGGGAATACAAAGAGGTATCTCGGGAGGCTGTCAAAATTGTTGAATGTTAAAATAGGGATGGTTTCAGTAGGGTCGAAACGGGAACAGGCATTTAGGATTTAGAAAGGAGCAGTAAAATGTTATTCTTAGCGCCAGTAGGTTCAATATTGGCATTGGGTTTTGCTTTTTATCTAGCAGTGTCAATACTCAAGATGGATGAAGGAAATGATAAGATGAAAGAAATTGCTAGCGCTGTCCGTATAGGCGCAAAGGCATACTTAAAGAGGCAGTATTTAGGCGTTTCTTTATTTTTTATAGTAGTATTTTTTATACTGCTAGCGTTATCGTTATTTAAGTATCTTCCTATTTTTGTGCCTTTTGCATTTTTAACAGGAGGATTTTTCTCAGGGCTTTCCGGTTTTATAGGTATGACAATAGCTACACAGTCTTCAAGCAGGACAGCTGCGGCAGCAATGAAGAGTTTGAACTCTGGTTTAAGGGTTGCGTTTTCAAGTGGAGCTGTTATGGGCCTTACAGTTGTAGGGCTTGGGCTTCTAGATCTTAGCATTTGGTATTATTTTCTAGATTGGTATTATTCAGTGCATCCTTTGGCTATAGGCGTAGATAAAATAGGGGCAATTACCTCTACAATGCTTTGTTTTGGTATGGGCGCAAGTTCTCAAGCGCTTTTTGCGCGCGTCGGAGGAGGAATTTTTACAAAAGCAGCGGATGTAGGAGCTGATCTTGTAGGAAAAGTGGAAGCAGGCATTCCGGAAGACGATCCGAGAAATCCAGCTGTTATCGCGGATAACGTAGGAGACAATGTAGGCGATGTTGCTGGCATGGGTGCGGATCTTTATGAATCTTACGTAGGCTCTATAGTGGCTACTTCCGCGCTGGGCGTTGCGGCAGGATTAGGTATAGCCGGAGTTACTGTTCCAATGGTTATGGCAGCTGTAGGAG
>JAPLMC010000086.1 GCA_026387215.1 Candidatus Omnitrophota bacterium | reverse complement strand
CGTTGCGCAAAATTTCCAAACGATCTTTTGTTATGTCTCCTATTATCCGGACAGCCAGGCCAGGACCTGGGAAAGGTTGTCTGTGAATCATAGCATTGGGAAGCCCCAATTCTTTTCCAAGAAGCCTTACTTCATCTTTAAAAAGATCTCTTAATGGTTCAATAAGCTTGAGATTCATTTTTTTAGGGAGACCCCCTACATTGTGATGCGTCTTTATAATTGCTGAAGGCCCACCCTTGGCAGAAACGCTTTCAATAACATCAGGATAAAGCGTGCCCTGGCCGAGAAATTTTATATTACCTAATTTTTTTGACTCCTCCTCAAATACCTTAATAAATTCCATTCCTATAATTTTGCGTTTTCTTTCAGGATCACTTACGAGCTTTAATTTTTTTAAAAATCTTTCTTCGGATTTAGCAACATGAAGATTTACGCGAAAATGTTTCTTGAACATATTTTCAACATACCCGCGTTCATGTTTACGCAATAAGCCGTTATCCACAAAAATACAGTGGAGCCTCGGGCCTATCGCCTTATGTAAAAGAATAGCTGCCACACTAGAGTCCACTCCTCCGCTCAGGCCCAAGACCACTTTTTCGCTGCCTACCTTTTGTTTGATCTCATTGATTGAGTTTTTTATAAATGACGCCATTGTCCATGTTGGCTTAAGGCCTGCTATATCGTATAAAAAATTCTTAAAAATTTGCGCGCCTTTTGGAGTGTGTATAACTTCTGGATGAAATTGAACTCCATATATTTTTCTTACAGGGTCAGCCATGCTTGCAATATGGCTATTTTTTGTATGGCCTAATACTATAAAACCTTTTGGCTTTTCCTGAACCTTATCTCCATGACTCATCCAAACTTTTTCTTTTTTCTGAAAACTTGCGAAAAATTTTTCCCTTTTATTTAAAATTAATTCTGCATAGCCATATTCTCGTTTTTTACTTTTACCAACTTTGCCGCCTAATGCATAAGCTGTAAACTGCATGCCATAACAAATCCCAAGAACAGGCACTCCGAGTTTAAAAATCCTGGGGTCTGCTTTTGGAGAACCTTTTTCTGTCACGCTTGCAGGCCCGCCAGTCAGTATTATCGCTTTTGGATTGTATGATTTTATTTTTTCAATAGGTGTACTGTAAGGCATCAAAACAGAATATACCTTACATTCTCTAACGCGCCTAGCTATAAGCTGGTTATACTGTGAGCCGAAATCTAAGATTATAACTGTATCTTTTTGCATTTGTTTTGGCAGACTAAAGTCTGCCCTACAATTTTGTCGCAAAGGCCTTCATAAGCAGGCAGATTAAAATCTGCCTATTCTCGGCCTTTGCCTTTACAAGCTTTAACGCATACTCCGCAAATAAATTGATCAACTAAACGCTTATCTCTAAATTCTTTTAATTTTTCAAAACACTTTATATGATCAAAATCCTCTTTTTTTTCTTTTATAGCGCCTGCTGGGCAAACGCTTATGCACGCCATGCATTCACCACAATCATCTTTTATCTTATCATCAGGCTCTAAAGGCGCATTTGTAAGAATAGTTACAAGCCTGAACCTGGCACCTAAATCAGGATTTACTAAAAGATTGTTTCTACCTATAAAACCAATCCCTGCCAACTCTCCTATTCTTTTATGAGAAAGGTGGCTGGTTTGTTTTGCCCAATCAACTATCTGAGATGCAGGCACTGGCAATGCCTTATAACCTTTACTCTGTATAAAATTTGAGACTTTAAAAGCTATCTGATCCAATATAGCGTTTGCCTGTCTATAATGATGGTAATAAATCTTGGTAGGAAAACTTGTTATATCCTCTAATACCCCATCAGAAAGCCTCAAACCTAAGGATATAGTATAGTCTAAATCTCTTAAAGTTTCATCAGAAAAAATAAATTCTTTTTTTATAGCATTTACGCATGCAACGCCAAAGAGCGATATACCTAAATCTTGCGCAAATTTCTTTAATTCATCTTTTAATTGCATATCTAACCACCTCAACCTACGCGGTTACCGCGTAGGTTATTGTGCGGTGACTTACGAAATTTTCTTAGATAAATCATCAATATAGATATCGCAACAGGCGTCACGCCTGAAATCCTAGACGCCTGGCCCAGATTTATAGGACGTATCCTGGAAAGTTTTTCTACTATTTCTTTCGAAAGGCCAGGAATATTTTTGAATTCAAGTCCTTCTGGTATTTTTATATACTCTATCTTTCTAAAATTTTCTATCTCTTTTAACTGCCTGTCTATAAAGCCTTCATACTTTACCTCTGTCTCCACTCCATGAATCTCGCTATCGGAAAGTAATATTTTACCATCTTTATTTATTTTTTCCAGCATATTAAAATCCACCCCTGGCCTTTTTAATAAATCAAACATGCTTGTAACATTGCTTATAGGAGCTATGCTCAAATTTTTCAAGCTGTTGTTAGTTTTAGCGTTTGGGTACAACCTTATATTCTTTATTTTTTCCAGGGCTTTATTTATGTTATTTTTCTTGGAAAGCATGTTCTTATATTGTTTATTTCCTATAAGGCCTAACTTCTTATAGCCTGCCTCAGTAAGACGCTGGTCAGCATTGTCCTCTCTCAATAAAAGCCTATATTCAACTCTTGAAGTGAACATCCTGTAAGGTTCGCTTGTGCCTTTTGTAACAAGGTCGTCTATTAAAACGCCTATGTAGCTTTCTGAACGGTCCAGGATAAAAGATTTTTTAGATTTTACTTTCAAACTGGCGTTTACTCCTGCAATAAGGCCCTGGGCTGCTGCCTCCTCATAGCCAGTAGTGCCATTTATCTGGCCAGCGTGAAAAAGATTTTTTATTAATTTTGTTTCCAGCGTAGGCATTAACTGCGTGGGATCTACATAATCATATTCTATACCGTATCCTGGGACAAGTATTTCAGCCTTCTCAAGGCCTTTGATGCTTTTTAACATCTCTAGCTGAGCATCAAGAGGAAGGCTTGTAGATATTCCATTTGGATAGTACTGGTTTGTCTTTAGCCCTTCTGGTTCTAAAAATATCTGATGAGCATCTCTATCGCTGAACCTTACTATTTTATCTTCTATGGAAGGACAATACCTTACGCCTGTGGACGCAATCTTTCCTGTATAGAGCGGAGAGCGATCAAGGTTATCGCGTATAATCTGATGCGTTTTTTTATTTGTATGCGTAATATAACACGCTACTTGTTTTCTTGTTATTTTTTCAGTTGAAAATGAAAACGGTGTTATTCGGCGATCGCCTAATTGCTTTTTTAATTTAGAAAATCTTATCGTTCTACCGTCTATTCTAGCAGTAGTGCCTGTCTTAAGCCTTGACACATGAAACCCGAATGATTTTAAATTCTCTGAAAGGCCTAGAGAAGGAGGATCTCCTAACCTGCCGCCAGGCATATGATTAAGCCCTATGTGAATAAGGCCATTCAAAAAAGTCCCTGGGGTAAGGACGATGGTTTTTGCCTTTATAGAAAAGCCGCTTGTAAGCTTAACGCCTTTGATAGCGCCATTTTTAACAAGTATTTCAGAAACAGAGCCTTCTAATAAATCCAGGTTTTTGGTTTTTCTTACAACGCTCTGCATATATTTTAAGTACATTGCTCTGTCTATCTGAGCTCTGGATGACCATACAGCAGCGCCTTTGCTTCTATTTAAAATACGAAATTGTATGCCGCAAGCGTCAGCCGCCTTTCCCATTTCTCCGCCAAGAGAATCAATCTCTTTAACAAGCTGGCCCTTGCCAATGCCTCCTATGGCAGGATTACAAGACAAATACCCTATTTTATCAAGGCTCATAGTGATAAGCAGTGTCCTGGAGCCCATTCTAGCTGCAGCAAGGCATGCCTCTGTGCCAGCATGCCCTGCCCCAATAACTATAACATCATACATCTTTTTCATAATACTTTAAATTTTCAAATAACTTTACAAAACCGAAAATTTCACTTTTGTAAAGTTGTTATATTTTGGAAGGTTTTTATATAATAACAGATATATGATGGGTAGTCAATTGTGAGGCAAAATACAGTTGCTTATGGCTTAAGTGTTAAAAAGAACTGGCCATTTTTATAGACCTCGATATTATCTATATCATACCTTATTTTAAATTTATTACGGAATGGGCTTCTGTATGAAGTCTCTTTGTATTCTTTAAAAAGAAGAAATAGCGGCGTGGAAAAAAACTCTTTTTTGATATCTTCAAGTTTATCCTTTTCTTCCAATGTAGGATCTATAATTTCTTCTATTATTTTTAATAGGTACGCTTTTGCAAAGACATTCGCTTTTGAGCCAGGGTAAGATTTTATATATCCTGTGAAATCCTTAATAGCGTCATGATACATCTTATGGTCATAGTAATACTCCGCTATTGCAAATACTGATCTTTGCGCAAGCGGGCTTTTTGGAAAATCTCTTATAACGCTTCGGAACTCCATTAACGCAAAATCAGGCTGTTTATTTTTAATATATCTCATGGCTAGATCATATCTGGCTCTTGCATATTCAATAGCATAAAGCTGCTGAGCGCTAAAAATAACAAATAATACTACAGTAAATAAAAAAATGTAATTTATTTTTTTCATATTCAATACAACATCTTTACAAAAGTGACATTGTCAGAATGTCAAGTTTTTGGTTATACTAGGTTGTCTTTTGCTAGGCATTCTCCATTCCAGCAATACGTACAAAGCTTTTCGCGTGGAAGGCCGATAGCTTTTATCATATCACCTAAAGTCTGATAGCGAAGAGTAGTAACTCCTATATCATTTCTGATCCATTCTACCATTTTCTGGTATTTTTTGGTAGTGTGATTTATATATTCTGACACATTTTCCATGTCGTGGCCTTCTATATCTTTTATAGCTTTTCTGGCGGACAGTTCATGTATAGACCTCGTTGAAAGGCAAAACTTGCATGGATACATAAGAGGCGGACACGCAGGCCTCACGTGTATCTCTTTTGCGCCATTTTCCCAAAGCTTTTGAACAGTAAAGTTTTTGAGCTGAGTGCCACGCACAATAGAATCTTCGCAAACAACTATTTTTTTACCATCTATCACATCTTTAACTGGGATAAGCTTCATTTTAGCGATACGATCTCTCATTTCCTGGAGAGGAGGCGTATAGCTTCTACCATAACCTGCGGTATATTTTACAAGAGGCCTTCGGTAAGGTTTGCCTGATTCCATCGCATAACCTATTGCATGAGCAATTCCTGAATCAGGCACGCCAGAAACCACATCCACATCTATGTCTTTATCATGCTTGGCTAAATATGCGCCACATCTTTCTCTGACTACTTCAACATTAATGCCTTCATAACTTGAAGCCGGAAAACCAGTATATATCCATAAAAATGAACAGATCTGGTTGGCGCTTTTATTGCCGGATCTGACTTCTTTAAGTCCGCTCTCATTTATTAAAACTATCTCTCCTGGCAACAAATATTTATATATTTTAAAGCTGATGTTTGGAAAAGCACTGGATTCAGAAGCAACTGCAAAACTTTCTTCTCTTTTTCCTATAACTAAAGGCGTATATCCAAATCTGTCTCTTGCAGCATAAATTCCGTCTTTACAGAGTATCAAGAGGCTGCAAGACCCGATAATCTTGGTAAACATATACTCTATGCCGCTTACAATATCATCTCCCATGCTGACAAGCTTAGCAATCACTTCAACAGTATTAGGGTAACCGTCTTCTGTCTCACTGAAAGAACATTCTTTTTTATGAAGCTCTGCGATAAGCTCTTTGGTATTTTCTATCAGCCCTGTCATACATATTGCAAACGAGCCAAACTTTGTATTGAGAAACATAGGCTGCGCATCTGAATCGCTTATGACTCCTATGCCGCAGCGACCTTCGGACTTTTTATAATCATCAAAGAATTTTGATTTAAACTGGCTCTGAGATATATCGTGTATCTGCCTGTAAATGCGTTTCCCATTCAATATAGCAATACCGCCATACTGAGTCCCGAGATGAGATTGATAATCAATTCCATAAAACAAATCGCTTGCACAGTTTTTTTCCGATACTACTCCAAATATTCCGCTCATTTTGTTGCTCCTTTTTTAGACATTAAAAAATAAACTAGAAGACGGTATGGCGTCTGTAGTAAAATTTATACCAAGTTTTCTAAGGCCTGACTCATCACCAGGCGTAGGTAAATGTGTACTATGGAGCTCACAGTTTCTTAATTCTTTAAGTTTTGAAAGCGCTTCTTTTGCATTGTTATCTGTATGAGCGCTTATGGACAGCGCTACGAGTATTTCATCCAAATTCAGGCTTTCTGAAGATAAAGATAATATTTCTTTTTTTAAACGCGACAAATCCTTCATAATCTCTGGTTTTAGAATATGCGTGGCATCGTCAATCTCAGCAAGGTGTTTTATTGCGTTTATAATTGCGCTAGAAGCAGCATGCATAAGAGGCGAATTTTTGCCTGTAATAATCCTGCCGTCTTTTAGTTCAATACCAGCCCCGCAAAAATATCCCTTATTGCCTTTACCTTTTTCTTTACATTCCTCCGCAGCTCTTCTGGCAGGTAATACTACAGGTCTGTCTTCAGGTTTTACGCCTGATGATTCCATAATAGCCTTTGCCCTGTCAAATTCTTCTTTGGTGCCGCTTCCTGTCGCAAACTCTAAATTATGCCTGAAAAATCTTCGTATAATCTCTTGTTTCGCTGCAAGTTTTGTTCCTTCATCATCTATAATTCCGAAACCAGCTCTGTTCACTCCCATATCCGTAGGAGAATTATAATAGCTGTCCTTGGAGTCCGTTATCTTCATTATTATATTTTTTAAAATAGGAAATGCTTCTACATCGCGATTATAATTCACCGATACTTTATTATAAGTTTCTAAATGATGAGGGTCTATCAGATTAAAATCCGCCAGGTCCACTGTAGCTGCTTCGTATGCAATATTAACAGGATGTTTTAGCGGAATGTTCCATATTGGAAATGTTTCAAATTTTGCATAACCGGAATTCATGCCGCGTTTATGATCATGATAAAACTGAGACAGGCATACTGAAAGCTTACCGCTTCCTGGGCCAGGAGCAGTAACTATCACAACCGGTTTTTTTGTCTCTATGTAATCATTTTTGCCATACCCTTCGGGAGAAACTATTTTTTCAACGTCAAAAGGATAACCTTCTATCCTGTAATGCCTGTAAACTTTTATGCCCAGGCGTTCTAGCTTTCTTTGAAACTTAATCGCTGCTGGTTCGTTTTCAAACCTTGTAAGCACTACTGATGTCACATTAAGCTTCCAAGCTTTTAAGTCATCGATAAGCTTCAAAGTAGCAAGATCATATGTTATCCCGAAATCCCCCCTTACTCTTCCTTGCTCGATATCCTTGGCATATACACTTATAACAATCTCTGCGTAGTCTTTTAGTTTTTCGAGAAGTCTCATCTTTACATTAGGGTCATAGCCTGGCAAAACCCTTGCAGCATGGTAGTCAAAACAGATTTTGCCTCCAAATTCAAGGTAAAGCTTATTGTCAAATTTTTTAACTCTTTCTAGAATTTCTTTTGTCTGCTCTTCTAGATATTTGTTGTTGTCAAAACATACCATAACCACCCCAACTCATAACCACCCCAACCGCGTAGGTTGCCGTACGGCAACCTACGCGGTTTTTATGGTCACGTTATATCTTTATGATATTCTTGCAATGATTTAATGCTGCCTTTATTCTCAAGAAAAGCTTTTATTCCTTCGCTTGCAGCAAAGCTAGCTGCTATTGTTGTAAGATATGGAATCTTATATTTTATAGCAGCTTTGCGTATATAAGAATCATCGTATGCAGCGCTTTTGCCTATAGGCGTATTTATAATAAGGCTGATTTCTTTATTATGAATCGCGTCTACTATATTTGGTCGCATCTCTTGCATTTTGTTTATTTCTTCTACCTCTATGTTATTTTTTTCCAAGTATTTTTTAGTACCGCTTGTGGCGACTATTTTAAAACCCAGTTCTTTAAAACACTTTATAGTTTCAACTATTTTTTTCTTCTTATCTTTATCGTTAACTGTTACTAAAACCGTTCCTTTCGTAGGAAGCGTTTGACCTGCTGCTGCCTGCGCCTTGTAATACGCTAATCCAAATGAATTTGCCAAACCCAAAACTTCTCCTGTAGAACGCATCTCAGGTCCCAAAACAGGATCTGCCTCATGAAACATATTAAAAGGAAACACTGCTTCTTTTACGCCGAGGTGACTGTATTTTTTCTGCTTTAGGTTCATATCTTTTATTTTCTTACCCAGCATTATTTCAGTAGCAATCCTAGCCATTGAAACACCTGTTATTTTAGAAACCAGGGGAACCGTCCTAGACGCCCTGGGATTTGCTTCCAAAACATATACTTTATCATCAGCAATTGCATACTGCATATTCATCAGGCCCACTACTTTTAATTCCAAGGCTATCTTTTTTGTGTATTCTTCAATTGTTTCTATATGTTTTTTAGGAATTGTCCTAGGGGGCAATACACAGGCTGAGTCCCCTGAATGTATGCCTGCTTCTTCTATGTGTTCCATAATGGACGGAATAAAAACTTCTTCGCCGTCTGAGATCGCATCAGCTTCTGTTTCCATTGCATCTTCTAGAAATTTGTCTATCAATATAGGCCTGTCAGGAGAAATCTCAACGGCCTTATTCAGATAATCTTTCAGCATCTCTTCATCATAGACAACTTCCATTGCTCTGCCGCCAAGAACATATGAAGGCCTGACCATAAGAGGATAGCTTATTTTTTTAGCAATGCTCAGGGCTTCATCAAATGTCCTTGCCATGCCGCTTTCTGTCTGGAGTATCCCAAGTTTCTTCATCACTTTCGCAAATCTCTCCCTGTCTTCTGCCAAGTCAATGCTCTCAGTAGACGTGCCCAGTATTTTTACTCCTGCGTCTTCAAGGGCCTTTGCGATATTAAGAGGCGTCTGGCCGCCAAACTGGACTATCGCGCCAATGGGCTTTTCTTTATTGTAAATACTTAACACATCTTCAACTGTAAGAGGCTCAAAATATAATTTGTCAGATGTGTCATAATCAGTTGATACAGTCTCTGGGTTGCAGTTTACCATGATGCTCTCATAACCCATTTCCTTTAATGCATACGAAGCATGGCAACAGCAGTAGTCAAACTCTATGCCCTGGCCTATTCTATTTGGCCCACCGCCTAAGATCATAATCTTTTTCCTGTCGCTTACCTTAACAGAGTCTTTTGCGTTGTAAGTTGAAAAATAATAAGCTGCGTCTGCGCCGCTCACAGGCACTGCCTCCCACGCTTCCGATTTTCCAAGCTTAATACGTCTATTTCTGATTTCATCTTCTTTAAGGCCCAGTATCTGGCTGAGATATCTGTCGGAAAAACCGTCTTCTTTTGCTTTGATTAAAAGCTCGTCCGGCAGTTTTTTACTTTTATATTTTAAAATTTCTTCTTCTAACTCTACAAGTTCTTTCATCTGGTTTATAAAATATCTGTGGATTCTGGTTTTTTCGTAAAGCTCGTTTATTTTCATTCCTTTTCGAAGCGCCTCATACATAATAAACTGCCTCTCAGACGTAGGATACGCCAGCAAACCTTTCAGCTCATCCAGTGACAATTTATTAAAATTTTTAGCAAATCCCAGACCATATCTGCCTGTTTCAAGGCTCCTGATAGCTTTTTGAAACGCTTCTTTGTAGGTCTTGCCTATGCTCATCGCCTCCCCGACTGATTTCATCTGAGTGCCTAGATGATCTTGAACGTTTTTAAATTTTTCAAACGCCCAGCGAGCAAATTTTATTACAACATATTGTCCTGAAGACGTGTATTTATCCAAAGTCCCGTCGCGCCAGTATGGAATATCTTTTAAATCATCTCCTCCTGCTAATTTGGAAGAAACATAAGCTATTGGAAAGCCTGTTGCTTTGCTTGCTAATGCAGACGAGCGAGACGTCCTTGGGTTAATTTCTATAACAACTACCCTGTCATCTTCTGGATTATGCGCAAACTGGACATTTGTCCCACCTATAACGCCTATTGCATCCACTATTTTATATGAATATTCCTGAAGTTTTTTCTGAAGCTCTGGTTTTACAGTAAGCATAGGCGCTGCGCAAAAAGAATCGCCTGTATGAACGCCCATTGGATCTATGTTTTCAATAAAACAAACTGTGATCTTGTTTGACTTTGAATCTCTAACAACCTCGAGCTCTAATTCCTCCCATCCTATGACAGATTCCTCTATTAATATCTGGCCGATAAGGCTTGCGGATATTCCTCTTGAAGCCACGACCTCAAGCTCTGCGTCATTATAAACAGCCCCGCCTCCTGTTCCGCCCATGGTATAAGCAGGTCTTACAATAACAGGATATCCTAGCTCATGCGCAATTTTAAGAGCTTCTTCCACATTATAAGCAGGAGAACTTGCCGGCATAGGAATTTTAAGCTTATTCATTGTTTCTTTAAATACAATCCTGTCTTCGCCTCTTTCAATAGCATCTGCCTGCACTCCTATTATTCTTACGCCATATTTTTCAAGCACGCCTTTTTTTGACAATTCGCTGGATAAATTCAAGCCTGTCTGACCGCCTAGATTCGGTAAAAGCGCATCCGGTCTTTCTTTTTCAATTATCGCTGTAAGAGAATCTACAGTTAACGGCTCTATATAAGTATGGTCAGCCATACCAGGGTCTGTCATAATAGTGGCTGGGTTGGAGTTTACAAGCACTATTTTATATCCTGCGCTCCGCAATGCCTTGCAAGCCTGAGTGCCTGAATAATCAAATTCGCATGCCTGGCCTATAATAATCGGACCAGAACCTATTATTAAAACTTTGTTTATGTCTTTTATCTTTGGCATACTTAACCTTCCCAACTTCGTAAGTCGCCTATGGCGACTTACGAAGTTTATTATGGTTCTGCCTAATTATTAGGCATCTTTATATAAATAAAAAAGGCACTTCTAGCTATAAAACTAGAAATGCCTTCCTGATATTTACACGGTTGCTTAATAACATTGAGTATAATTATCTATTATTTTATATGCCTAGTCAACAAGAAAATAAGCGACGATATCTGTCCCTATTTTCTTTATGGATTTTTTTATTTCTCCCAGTTTGGATCCGGCTTAAAAACCTATTTGTGGTTTCTTTTTAAGAGATAAAGGCATCATAAGCTGGCGGATTGCTTTAAATATTGCTTGTATCTCTGTATCGTGTTTTTCTATTTTTCTTTCAAGTTCTGCTAGTTTATGTGCCAGCTCTTTATTCATAGACAGAATCTGCTTTAGCTTCACAAATGCCCGCATGATAGCAATATTAACCTGAATAGCTCTTTCGCTATTTAAAACACTGGACAACATTGCAACTCCTTTTTCTGTAAAAACATATGGCTTTCTTCTTATCCTCATCTTTTCTCTATTGGATATCACAATTTGTGATATCCAATTTTCCAGCTCTTCTTTTGATAGTTGGAACTAAAATCCTTAAGGGCATTCAATATAGCGCTTTCTAAATCTTTTTCACTATAAGCGTCTTCCAGTTCTAGAAAATCTAACACGTAAGGATCTTTAAAAACCAGCTCAGACCTTCCAACTCTCTCTGCGCTGCGGAGAGAATTGGATAAACTTCATAAAATTTAACCATATGCCATATGTTCTGCGAAGAAAAACCTGTTCCATAATTCTTTGTTAATTGCGAACTTATTGATTTAATGATCTGCTCTCCATATTTTGCCCTTTTGTTTCTGATTATTTTTTCTTTTACAATCTTGCCAATATTCCAATAAAGCAAGACCATCTCACAATTAATCGCATAGGCAACATTGCCTCTCGCCTGATTAATCAATGTTACTATTTTCTCAAGCAATTTCTCTTTTTTTATTATATTCTTCATAGACAACCTCCCTTCTATCATATATGACACATCTCAAGACAGTTTTCTTTCAAATTTCTTTGGGAATTTTCTAAAGGCGGGTAAATTTATACAATCCTACCGTCGTCAAATAGTTTAGATTATTCCTGATGAGCTACGTATCAATTAGAGGCTATTGAAAAACTGGATATGTTATCTGTCGGGGTTCAAAAATTTTAATTATCATACGCTAGACGTGTCCCTTTTTGACACGTCCCCATAGACATAGATTACCCATAGATTAGAAACTTAGCTAAAGAGAATTATCGAGTGGCTGTCTGCTAGATAAAGCAGCGAGTAGCTCTGGATAAGCATAGGGTTTCATTGAACTAGTTTTTGTATAGATAGACGCAGCAATTACGTTTATAGAGCCTAGAATATTAAGATCGCCAGCGTTATCACCTTGGTTTGCCAGAACAGTTCGCAGAGTTAACTCTCCTTCGGACATCAAATATTCTGGGATTTCTTTGAGAGTGGAGACAAATTGACCTCCAAGAGGAAGCTCTTTAATGATTTTGCTAAATATTGCTAGATCTAAATCAGTAGCTCTCCAAGTAGGATATGGGCTATGATAGTAGGCGATCTGATACGAATCGAAAGGAAACATTGTTGCATCACCATGTATAAAAGTAACCTGGTCTTCTTTTATATCTCCTTCTTTCACGAGATACGCTTTAAGGGTTTCAGCAATACGGTATTGGCGTTCATCTAATTCAATACCAGTAGCCTGTATACCGAAACGGAGCGCAAAGTACAGCACTACAATGCCAGATCCGCTTCCTATGTCTATGAACCTTGTATCAGGGCTAATAGGGAGACCAGCTGTGTTTCCTAAAATAGCTGGGACAATTTTTTCTTCAATGTTCCTAAGATTAGAGGCAATACGTGATACCCCGGACCGTTCTTCTGTTTCATCTATCCCTAAAAAACGGGCGTAAACTTTATCTTCATATGATAACGCAAAAGGAATAGCTACCCACTCAAGCAATTCAATAACCTCCTCGCCTGAAATTCCCTGAGCATAACGAGAGGTTGATGATACTTTTGGCGACTCAACAACTGGAATTTGAGCGCCGGTTGTTTTTCCACCTTCAACATCTAATAATNAATAATTGCCCCATTCTTTCTAAAGTCCTTGCACCCACAGGAATTCTTAATGTATCTTTAGCATTAGAATATGAATAAATGGGGGGGGTGCTGGATAGATAGAATAAAACTATTGTTCCATATATAAAAATCTTTGAATTAAAATGTTTTTTAAACTTTGCCATAATATGTCCAAAAAAATAGCCTTTTGTAGGCTTATAATTATTTATTTATCCAACCGCGTAGGATGTCCGCCTTCGGCGAGACAACCTACGCGGTTTTTTATATCATATAAAGTATGCCATATAAATAGGAATATTCAAGGAAAAACTAAAAAATTTGGGATAGCTATTGAGAAAATCTAAATTTTATCTAACTATTTCTATTTAAACATATTACAACGCTTATGATTCCATTACTTATAAAATTACTCGGATAAATATTCCTGTATAGATTTTACCTGAAAATCATTTTTCAATACCGCCTCTATTCCATTCACTGCTGCTTGAGCGCCTGAGATAGTTGTTATGCATGGGATTCCGCGCATAACTGCAGCGTTTCTGATAGGTTTGGAATCAGACTGGCTTCTTTCGCCTGAGGAAGTCGGGGCAGCATATTTTAAAAAAATTGAAAGAAAAACGCCTTGAGATGTGTCATATATTGTAGGGGAGGGTTTCAAACCCTTCCCTACAATAACAGGGGGGATACACATGGGAAATGAATTGGTTCCAGAAGAAGTGATTGAGCAGAAGATATTTATGATTCGCGGACATAAGGTAATGCTGGATAGGGATTTGGCAAAGCTTTATGGCGTAGAAACAAAAGTGCTAATTCAAGCTGTTAAACGTAATATTGAACGGTTTCCGGAAGATTTTATGTTTCAGCTTACTGAAGACGAATTTAATAACTTGAGGTCACAATTCGTGACCTCAAGTTGGGGCGGAACTAGATACCTTCCGTATGTATTTACGGAACAAGGGGTTGCAATGCTTTCCTCAGTTTTAAATAGTGCAATAGCTATACAAGTTAACATTACTATAATGCGAGCGTTTGTTAAGCTAAGACAAATACTTTCCATAAATAAAGAGCTAGCGCATAAACTTGCAGAGCTTGAGAGAAAAACTGAAAAACATAATGTTGAAATTCAGGCAATATTTGAAGCTATTCGCAAACTCATGGCTCCTGTGCCTGTGAAACCAAAACCACAGATAGGTTTTAAGCCTGATCCTGACTGGAAATCATCCTGAATAATTACCCATAGTCGGTTGTGACCACTCCCTACAAACAAAAGGAAGATAAGTATTCTTGCAAGGATTTTACCTGGAAGTCATTTTTGAGAGTAGCTTCAATGCCATTCACTGCTGCTTGAGCGCCTGAGATAGTTGTTATGCATGGGATTCCGCGCATAACTGCAGCGTTTCTTATGGGTTTTGAATCAGATTGGCTTCTTTCGCCTGATGGGGTATTTATTACAAGTTGTATTTGGCCTTTACGGATATGGTCCAGTATTTCATTATGGCCTTCTCCTATCTTGCCGACTAAATGAGCTTTTATGTTATTTGAACGTAGGGCTTTATGCGTTCCTTTTGTAGCTAAAATTTCAAAGCCCATGTCTTCAAGTTTTTTAGCGATAAAGACTATGTTACGCTTATCTTGATTTTTAACGCTTATAAACACCTTGCCTTCTTTAGGAAGCGCTTGGCCTGCTGCTATCTGAGACTTGTAAAAAGCCATTCCAAATGTAGAGTCTATACCCATTACCTCTCCAGTAGACTTCATCTCAGGCCCTAAAAGTATATCAACGCCTGAAAATCTTGAAAAAGGAAGCACTGACTCTTTAACCGAAATATGGCTAACCTTTTTCTCCTCAGTAAAACCAAGTTCTTTCAATGTCTTTCCTGTCATAACTTTAGCTGCAATTTTAGCAAGAGGTACGCCTATAGCTTTACTTACAAAAGGTATGGTTCTAGATGCTCGCGGGTTAACTTCCAAAACATATACTATGTTCTGTTTAATAGCAAACTGTATATTTAACAGGCCCTTAACCTTTAACCCCTTTGATATAGCGTGAGTATATTTTCTTATTGTCTCTATAGTATCGTCGCTTAATGTATGCGGCGGTAAAACACATGCGGAATCCCCAGAGTGTATGCCTGCTTCTTCTATATGCTCCATTATTCCACCGATGACTGTAATTTCGCCATCAGAAATTGCATCTACATCCACTTCTATTGCTTCTTCTAAAAATTTATCTATTAAAATCGGGTGTTTTCCTGAAACCTCTTTTGCCTCTTTTATAAATTCAAGCATTGAAGTTTCTTCATAAACTATTTTCATGGCCCTGCCTCCCAGGACATAAGAAGGCCTGACAAGTACTGGAAATCCTATTTTCTTCGCAATATTCAAAGCCTTTTTTACTGAAGTAGTGGAACCGCTTTCAGGCTGAGCGATTTTAAGTTTTTTGAGAAGTCTAGAAAATTTCTTTCTGTCTTCAGCCATGTCTATAGATTTCACACTTGTTCCTATAATAGGAGCACCTGCTTTTTCAAGACGTCTTGCAAGGTTAAGTGGAGTTTGGCCTCCAAATTGGACAATAACTCCGTCTGGCTTTTCTCTGTCTATAATATTCATTACATCCTCAAATGTAAGAGGCTCGAAATATAATTTATCAGAGGTGTCATAATCAGTTGAAACTGTTTCTGGGTTAGAATTCACCATTATTGTTTCATACCCAAGCTCTTTCAAGCTAAACGCAGCATGGCAGCAGCAATAATCAAACTCAATGCCCTGGCCAATTCTATTTGGCCCTCCTCCTAAAATCATAATTTTTTTCTTTTTTGAAGAACTGGATTCATCCTTTGTCTCGTATGTTGAATAATAATAAGGCGTATATGCCTCAAATTCCCCTGCGCATGTATCAACTAGCCTGAAAACAGCTTTTATAAAATGATGTTTTCTGTAATTACGCACTTCGAGCTCGCTGGAGGAAGCCAACTCAGCTATTTGAGCGTCACTGAATCCCCACTGTTTCGCCTTAAGCAATATCTCAGACTCTATTTTTAATTTTCTTTTTATTCTTATCTTTAGTTTTATTTTACTTTTAGGTTTATGCCTTGAACTTTTGGCTATCTCTTTTTCCATTTCCACAATATCTTTTATATTCTCAAGAAACCATGGGTCAATTCCTGTAAGCTCGTGTATTTTTTCTACGCTGTAACCTTTCTGCAAAGCATATTTAACATAAAAAATCCTAGACGCATTAGGTTCTTCCAGGCGTTGCCTGATTTTTTCGTCAGTGATATTTTTGTAAGATTGTTTATTATCAAGGCCTGCATGACCTATCTCAAGTCCCCTTAGCCCTTTTTGCAAAGCCTCTTTAAATGTCCGTCCTATCGCCATTGTTTCTCCAACTGACTTCATTGATATTCCTAAAACATCTTTTGCCTCTGGAAATTTTTCAAAAGTAAACCTTGGGATTTTTACTACGCAGTAATCTATAGTTGGCTCAAATGACGCAGGAGTAACTTTGGTAATATCATTTCTTATTTCATCAAGCATATAACCAACCGCTAATTTAGCAGCAATCTTTGCAATAGGAAAACCTGTTGCTTTGCTTGCCAAAGCAGAGCTTCTGGAAACTCTTGGGTTCATCTCTATGACAACCATTCGCCCATCTTTTGGATTTACTGCAAATTGTATATTTGACCCGCCTGTCTCAACGCCTATTTCCCTGATAATCGCAAGGCTTGCGTTACGCATTTTCTGATATTCTTTATCAGTAAGTGTCTGAGCAGGAGCAACAGTTATTGAGTCGCCCGTATGAATACCCATAGGGTCTAGATTTTCAATAGAGCAAACTATAACAACATTGTCTTTTTTATCTCTCATCACTTCTAATTCATATTCTTTCCAGCCGAATATAGATTCTTCTACGAGAATTTCACTTATCATGCTGTTTTGAAGGCCTAGCATAGCTATTTTTTCAAATTCTTCTTCGGTCCTTGCAATCCCACCGCCTGTTCCTCCAAGGGTAAAACTAGGCCTTATAATTACAGGTAATCCTATTTTTTTCATTGCCTTTTTAGCCTCTTCTATATTATAAGCCATCTCGCTTCTTGGGAGGTCTAACCCTATTTTGAGCATTGCATTTTTAAAACACTCTCTGTTTTCCGCTTTTTTTATGGCATTATGATCAGCTCCTATCATCTTAACATTATATTTATCAAGAACCCCCATTTCCTGAAGCTTCATAGCTGTATTAAGCGCTGTTTGTCCGCCTAAGGTAGGCAAAAGCGCATCTGGTTTTTCTTTCGCGATAATTTTTTCAACAAATTCCGGAGTAATAGGCTCTATATAGGTGATATCCGCTGTTTCAGGGTCAGTCATAATAGTGGCTGGATTGGAATTTATGAGCACTACCTCAAAACCTTCTTCTCTTAAAGCCTTGCAAGCCTGAGTGCCTGAATAATCAAATTCGCATGCCTGGCCTATGATAATAGGGCCTGAGCCAATTATTAAAATTTTATGGATGTCAGTTCGTTTTGGCATATTAACCACCTCAACCGCGTAGGTTGCCATACGGCAACCTACGCGGTTTATTTTTTGGTTATCTCATCATATCTGTAAATCTTTTAAATAAATACCTCGAATCATGCGGCCCAGGCGAAGCTTCTGGGTGATACTGCACAGAAAATATGGGTAATTTTTTATGCGCCATACCTTCAAGAGTATTATCATTCAAATTTATATGAGTCAGCTCTATATCGTCTTTGTTTAAAGAATTTATATCCACACAAAAACCGTGATTTTGTGAAGTAATTTCTATTTTGCCAGTTTTCAGATCCTTCACTGGATGATTTGCGCCTCTATGCCCGAATTTTAATTTAAATGTCTTTCCTCCAAGTGCAATGCCTAATAGTTGATGGCCAAGACAAATTCCAAATATAGGTTTTTTGCCAAGAAGTTTTTTAATCTCTTCGATCGCATGAGTAATTGCGGCTGGGTCTCCTGGGCCATTTGATAGAAAAATCCCGTCAGGATTTTTGGCTAAAATCTCACTTGCGGTTGTGTTTGCAGGAACAACTGTTACATCGCAACCAGAATCTATAAGACATCGCAAAATATTATATTTAATGCCAAAGTCCATTGCGATTACTTTTTTTCTTGTCGCTTGCCCCTTGCCTGCCACGAACCCTTGTGGTACGAGATTCTTTGTCTCTAAAATTTTTTCTGCACTATAGCTTTTTTTACACGTTACTTCTTTTACCAAGTCCCTGCCAATAAGTCCTGGGGAATCTTTTGCTTTTTTAATAAGACTTTTAGGATTCAAATCTATTGTTGAAATAATTCCTTTCATTGCGCCTTTTGTCCTTATGTGCAATGTAAGAGACCTTGTATCAACGCCTTCTATGCCGATAATATGATTTTCTTTCAAGTATTGATCTAGGCTTTTTTCAGAACGCCAGTTGCTGGCAATTTTGCTTCTTTCTTTTATGACAAAACCTTCTACTTTTGGCCCGGAAGATTCAATATCTTCTTTATTTATTCCATAATTTCCGATAAGGGGATATGTCATTGTAACTATCTGGCCCTTATAGGAAGGATCTGTCATTATCTCCTGGTAACCAGACATGCTAGTATTAAAAACAACCTCTCCCAGCCTTTCTCCGCTAGCTCCAAAAGAAATACCTTCAAAAATTGTTCCATCTTCCAATGCAATAAAAGCTTTCATAGTTACTTTTCTCACATCCCTCGCCCGCCACTGAAACAATGGTGGGCTCGGGATAAGTTCGGACTTATTACTTACGGAAACTTGCAGTTTCCGTAAGTAATGTCCTCACTTATAAAAAAACGTCCTGCTTTGTTAAAGCAGAACGTCTTTGTTCAATATAAATACATACATTGTATTTCTAAAGCCCTACATATTATCTATAAATACTCCTATCTAGTCAAGCTATTTCCCTGGACCTTGGTGTCAAGAACTTTGCTGACTTTCAGAGTTAGTAATACTTACGCTGTCAGGTTTTATTTCAGTAATAAGGGCATACAGCCATCTTTGGCAACTTTGGGTATTCGGGAATCTCCTGAATACCCTTATCCTGCGCTTTAGTTCTTCGAAGAACCGTTCAAGCCTGTTGCTGGTTTTAGCTATCCTCCAGTATTCTCTGGGTAATTCAAAGTATCTGACACTCTGATATATCTTTCCAAGAAAATACTTAAATGCCTTATGATATTTGTAGTTTTGATACTTATTCTTGAATTTAATAGCCCAGCTATAGAACTCTTCTTCTGATTGTGCTTCGTATAGCCATGAGGCATCGTTTAATATCATCTTCTTATCCTTACAGCCTTTTAGATATTTGCACAGATTCTTTAATATGTGAAAGATGCATTGTTGATCTAAGGCTTTTGGCCAGCACAAACTTATAGCATTTGTTATGGCATCGCAGTCATCTCTTACTACAAGTTTTATGTTTTGTAGCCCTCTACTATATAGCTTCTGACAGAATCTAGTCCAGGCATTGGTTGATTCTCCCATTGCTAATTCAAAGTCTAAGACCTCCTCATGCCCATCAGGGTATATTGCATATGCAAATAGAACTGGTTTTGCTTCTTTCAGGTATGGGATTACTCCTTTTAGCCTTACCGCGTCTAATACAAGTATTAAGGCATTGTCTTTTATCAGCCTATTTCTCCATTTATCTAATTCATAGTCGAACTTACGCAGACTCTGTAAGGCTGCCTGATGAGAGACTGTGTTTTTATCAAAGAGCTTCTCGAAGAATCTGGATGCCTTACGAGAAGAGAGCCCCTTTAACAATGCGTCTATTACTACTTCTTCGAAATGTTCTGTTTTACGTTTAAACTTCTTGAATAGAGAATATGTGTATTTACGTTCTTCGCCCCTTGGAACATTTAAAGTTATAACACCCCTTGATGTGATTATTGTCCTACTGTAATGGCCTGCTCTTGTGTCTCCTCCTGTATCCGGCCTTTCATACCTCTCTCTGCCGCTTTGTATGGTAAATTCTTCTTCCAGCCAGATGCTGCAGAATGCCTTTAAAAATTCATCTAAAACAAATTCTACTTTTTCACAAGAAAACTCTTTGACTCTTGCGAATCTTTTGCGATAATTGTCTACGAAGCAGAGCTGTTCCATGTAACCTCCTTGGGCCTTGTGGCCCGGTTATGTTGCTAGTTTTAGACCTAACAACATAGGTTACTAAGCTCTGCTTTTTTGTCAATGAGCAAATATGAAAGTCAGCAAACTATTTTACAATATC
>JAPLMC010000067.1 GCA_026387215.1 Candidatus Omnitrophota bacterium | reverse complement strand
AGGAGATTCCCGAATACCCAAAGTTGCCAAAGATGGCTGTATGCCCTTATTACTGAAATAAAACCTGACAGCGTAAGTATTACTAACTCTGAAAGTCAGCAAAGTTCTTGACACCAAGGGTTTCTATAGACCCTTGCATAATCTATTAGATGTGCTAAAATTATAAGCGATGAAGATAAATTTAAAATTAAATATCAGCGCTTTCGCGCTAGGCCTTACTTCAATGATAGGCCAAATAATAATCATAAGAGAGCTTCTTGTTGTATTCTACGGCAATGAGCTTTCCTTGGGAATAATACTCGCATGCTGGCTTTTCTGGGTAGCATTCGGCAGCTTAATCTTAGGTAGGCTGGCGGACATTATCCCTTTCAAAGAAAAATTTCTTTCATATATACAACTCGCAATATCGATTATTGTGCCATTTAATATTTTTTTCATACGGCTTATAAAACCAATATTAAAAATCCAGTCTGGAAAAATTGTCGGATTAACGCAAATGCTGGGCGTCTCTTTTGCATCTTTGTCTATAGTCTGCGCATTGTTAGGCTTGAGCTTTATTTTAATAGCCAAGATTGCCGCAAAAGATAATAACCTCCCCTCCAAGCAAGTAGCAAGGATTTATTTATTTGAAAGTCTTGGGGCCTCTATTGGAGGAATTTTATATACGTTCCTGCTTGTAAAAGCGTACACAAGCTTTCAAAATGCGCTTATTTTAGGGAATCTGAATTTAATTATTTCGATATTATTTAGCAGAAATATAATCCAGCTTGTCTATCTGATAATATTTTCAACCACGATAATCTTTAACTGGCCAAAGCACCTGGATGGATTTACAAGGTCTCTCCAGTCCAAGCCTATGAAACTCGTAGAAAGCGTGGATTCCATATACGGGAACATTGCTGTAACAAAGTTAGGGAATGACTACAGTTTCTACGAAAACGGCACTTTGATGTTTACAGGAGGGGATATATCTAGCAGCGAAGAATCAGTACATTACGCAATGCTGGAACATCCTTCTCCTAAAAAAATATTGCTTATCGGAGGTGGGACAGGAGGCGCTATAAACCAAATTTTAAAACATAAGGTGGATAGAATAGATTACGTAGAATTAGATCCTATGATAATAAGCCTTTCTCAAAAATATATGCCTCCAATAACAGATGACAGAGTAAACATAATCCATATAGACGGAAGGCTTTTTGTAAAAGAATATTCTTCTCGAAGAAGTTTACCCCGAACAAAGCCAAGAGGCTCGGAAAATAACAACAACGCCGTCCAAGCGGGTGAAGCAAGTCAAGAGCTGTCAGGTTACGATGTAGTAATATTAAACCTTCCTGACCCGTATACTGCAGGCCTAAATAGATTTTATTCTCTGGAATTTTTCCAGGAAGTCAAAAAGATTCTGGAACCAGGGGGCGTATTTTCATTCGGGCTTCTTTCTTCTGAGAATTATATCAGCCCGGAACACGCTGTTTACCTAAGCTGTATCTACAACACTCTTAAAAAAGAATTCTTTGACATAAAGATACTCCCGGGGAATACAATGACATTTGTAGCGTCAGATGAACCAGGAATGCTCACATATGATGTAAACACTATAATAAAAAGACTTAAAGACAGGGCTGTCAAAACCAAGTTTGTAAGAGAGTATTATATCCCTTTTAAATTAGATCCATTAAGGATTAAATACGTGGAAAGCGCTATCGCTAAATTCAAAAACACGCAGGTAAATACTGATTTCAAACCCATAGGATACCTTTATTATGGAGTGCTGTGGATAAGCTTTTTTGACGCAACAAGAAACCTGTTGCCTTATATTGATAAAATAAATATCGGCATTTTTATATTAATAGCTTTTGCTTTTCTGATCATAGCTTTACTGGCGCAAAAACTAACAAGAGCGTCCTTAAAATTCCCAATTCTGGTTTCTACTGTAACAACTGGTATGAGCCAGATATGCTTTCAGGTAATTATATTATTAGCGTTCCAATTTATATATGGCTATATGTACTATCAAATGGGCCTTATCCTGACTTCATTCATGATAGGCTTAAGCGCTGGGAGCTTCTTAATAACAAAAATTATAGAAAAAGTGGACGATGAAAAATCTTTATATCTGAAAACTCAGTCTATGCTGGCCATCTATCCGTTGATACTGGCTGGAACGCTCTTTGTTGTTTCAAAAATAAATCAGCTCAACCCAGGCGCAGGAAGCATGTTGCAAATAGCATTTGTAATACTGCCTACTCTAGCTGGTTTTATCGGAGGGTTTCAATTCCCTCTTGCAAATAAAATCTGGCTCAAGGATTCCAAGGATATCGGCAAAACAACAGGCCTTTTATACGGTATTGATTTGCTTGGTTCCTGCATAGGCGGATTGGCTATAGGTGTCATATTAATTCCAATACTAGGAATTCTTCAGACATGTGTTCTTCTGAGCGTTATAAATATCTTTATTTTTATATTGCTTTCAAATGCCAGGCCTTGTTTTATTCAAAAAATGTGATATAGTTATTATAGAAACAGCAGGATCTAAACAAGGAGGCGTGGAATAGCGGTAAGCTTCTAGGTTTATAGCCTATAAAAAAAGCCCTTAGTTAAAGGGCTTTTTTTATTTTATAACCATCCCAACTGCATCCCGATCGTCTATCGGGATTGGGTTAATCTACCTCACTAAACACTTCTGCGCTAAAAGTATATATTTCCGTAGTTTTGTCTTTCCACGCATCCTGAGGAAGACCTGCTTTTCTGCAAGTCTCTTTTAAAAAAGTATCTTTATCCCAATTATATTCTGTTGCCACTTGAGGAAGAAGCAACCCTGAATCAAGACCCTTTTTCATATAAAGGCCATGTTTCCCTACTTCTACCTCACTTATATCTTTTATCCTCTTAAAAGGAGTAAGCACGGATATCTCCAGCTTTATCTTATCCAGTTCATCTTGGCTCACAGGATTAAATCTGTAATCATTCACTGCTGCTGATTTAGCTACATCTTTTACTGTTTCATATAGCGGCTTAACTGCTTGAATATATCCTATGCACCCGCGAAGCTGGCTATTCTCTTTTATAGTAACAAACGCTCCACAATTTTCTTTTAATCTTTCTTCTGTAACATTTGGCAAAAATTGTCTTTTGCCTGTTACAGCTTCTATTACTGAAAGCCTTGCTATCTCAAGAAGCTTCTTCTTCTCCTCTTTATTAAGGTATTCGTCTTTCATTATCATCTCCTCCTTCTTTACAACTTCATATGGAACATATATAACAATACTTGAGTAGCCCACTACCCTTGATTTATCACCCGTAACATCTCCAGAATTAGCGTATTTTAAGACAGCTGCTTTTGCTCCTAAGCGATTTGCAAACATAATCATTGCAAGCACTGCTATAGGCGCATCTATTTCTGTATTTCCATTATTTATCTGTTGTCCGAGCCAATCAGGATCCAGCTTCTCGATAGCGCTTATACCACTTGTATCAAGCTCCACTGCCTTATCGTAAGGATGATAATGAGATAAGTCCACGCTTATAATTACAAGCGTATCCTTATCCACCGCATCATAAAGCGCATCGCTCAATATCTTTATATCTCCGGATATAGGGTTCCCCATAACAATAGGCACTATTTTAAAATCTTTATTTTTATATACTCTTTGCAAAAATGGTATTTCAACTTCTATGGCATGCTCTTTCTGATGCGCTTGAGGATAGAAAACAAAATGTTTATTTTTTTGGGTTATCTTATTGGCAAGTTCTTCATCTATTTTCACAAGGCCAAGAGGAGTTTCAAATAAGCCTTGATTATAAACAGAGATGCCGTCAAATCCAATATAATGGCTAGGCGATATTATTATGATTTTCTTAAAACTTACTCCTTCCAGCTGCTTAAAGCTATACGCCGCTACCTGGCCTGAATAAATATAACCTGCGTGCGGCACAATAAGAGCGATAATACTGCCTTTTATATCTGTCTTTTTCGCGTTTGCTAAAAAATCATCTACCTGCCTGGTAAGTTCCTCTTTATTTGCTGGATAAAAAGCGCCTGCCACAGCTGGTTTTCTTATATCCTCAGCATAAGAACAGCTACAAAAACATAAAAATATAAAAACAAATACTCTTTTCACGAGGCTTCACTTTCCTTTAACTTTAAACTAATCTATCCTGCTAACTTTTTATAATATTTCGCTTCTTTATATTGTCCTTTCCTAAAAAAATTTAATTTTTTAATCCCAGGCAAAATAAAAATCGCAAATGCTCCAAGCCCAGCCATTTTCAAAAACTCTTTTCGAGTAATTTTCCTATCCATAATCTTGACTCTCTGACAATGTCACTTTTGTAAAGATGTTAGTCCCAACGGCCCGGGATTTTGGAGCTGCAGAACTTGCAGCCACCGCCTGTTATATTGTTTTGAGTAATCGTATAACCTAACCTCTCGATAATCAGCTTTTTACATACCGGGCAATACGTATTATTGCCTT
>JAPLMC010000057.1 GCA_026387215.1 Candidatus Omnitrophota bacterium | reverse complement strand
GCTATAATAACGGCTTTTAGGATATTAATCCCTAGCCAGCCAAATTTAAAAAAAGTAAAATAGAATAAAATCTGCGCAAGCCATGAATGGTCTATCCAAGCCTGATTTTCCAGCGTGTAAGAAAAAATATCTACTTTTGGAATAGTTAAGTTTTTTACAATATATTCGCCTGTTTTAAAATGGCACCACAAATCAGAATCTACTATGGTGTTTATCTGGGATACGGCAATGAGTATAAAAAGCAGGATTAAAACTAGTAGTCGCATTTATTGAACTATGAAGCTCCACGACTTTATGGTTAGCTCAAACGAATCTCGAACCAACCTTGTTTATCCCCATATTTATAACCTGGGATTTTCTGGTAAGAGTAAATTTCGGAGTCCCGCCTCGCCACCGCTTTGCGGTGGCGGGCGAGACGCGAATTCAAAACATGTTATCTTTTTTTCTTTTTCTTTCCACCGCGAGCCATCTTCGCTCTGGAGATATCTCCGTGCTTATCAATGAAATAAAGATATCCCTTTTCTTTCTTTACTCCGCATTTCAATACTTTTTCCATCCTTAATCACCCCCTCCCTGTTTATGATTTCAAATTAAAGTATTTCCTTAAGTTTTGCAATTGCTGAAAATATCGCAAGTTCGCTGGTTTTCGGATTAGCGCGAGATGGCAAGTTCTCCGTCTTTGTCCAAAGTCTGCCAAACTCACCTTCGACTTCTATTTCATGAATATTTCTCGTATATTCAGGAGAAGTAAATATTTTTACATTTGTGCGGTTCGCTCCTAAACCGCATATACTCAACGTAACCGCCACATTTATATTTTGCGGAAAATACTTTATAGCGTCCCCTGCAGTGCCTAAATATATAAGCGTTTCTTTATCTATTTTTTCTATATCTATATTTTTTTCTTTTAAATACGGAGAACCCGCAAGACCCTTCAGAGGTTTTCTGGTAGTAAGAGTTACACTTTTTATTGAGCCTATCATCGCGGATTTTAATCCATCTAAGCCACATATGGCGCCGCTCGGAATATGAATATAAGAATGTCCTAAATTTATTTTTTCAATAAGATGCGGTTTCTTTAAAAGCCCGCCGGTGCTCATAATAAGTGCGTCTTTTTTTAAAGAATCTGCCTTTTCCGCTATATCTCCTGAAACCTCTCCTGAGGCAGCTTCTATTATTAAATCTGATTTATTTATTAACTCATCTATTGTAGCTACTAAAGGATTCGGCCTTATGCTGTTAGAAAGTTCTTTTGCTTTTTTAGGATCAATATCAGAAACAGCTACTATCTCCGATTTATCACTAAGGTTCTTAGATATGTACCTGACTATCTGTGAACCCATGGCTCCGCAACCTATTATTCCTATTTTTTTCTTCATCCTAATAACCTGCTAGGCTAGCGCCTGAGCGCTCTCCTGAAACTTTTAACATGCGCTCAAGCGCCTTGCATGCCTTGTCTCTTATATCCCCACTTATCCTAATCTCGTGTTCCATTGCTTCAAGCGAATGAGCAACCCACCCAAGAGTAGTCAGCTTCATAGTAGGACAAACTAGCCTATCTGTAGGCACATAAAATTT
>JAPLMC010000001.1 GCA_026387215.1 Candidatus Omnitrophota bacterium | reverse complement strand
TGGATGTCCCTGAAAAAAAGGCATAGTTTTCATTGAACATCTTTCCTCGGTTAGGCTGTTCTGCAAGTTGAAACATGCCGCAATTGGAACAAGAAGCCACTTTTAATTCAAAGAAATATTCGTTTTTGAACTGCTCCTTGACAAGAAAGCCATTAGCTATAGGCATACTGCCGAATGACATAAAACTTTCAATATTTGTGCCGCAAATTAAACATTTTGCCATTTTTTATTTTTTCTATTTAATTTAATACACGCTTCAAAATTTTAACTATTTTATAAGATGTCTTATTATCCAAGAGCATAGAGGTACATCATATTTTCCTTAAGTATTAACACATTTTAAAATGGTCGGGCAAAAACCTACGAAGAGCTTACTATATAAAACCATCTTAACCGCGTAGGGTGCCGCTTATAGCGGCAACCTACGCGGTTTTAATTAGATTAGTTAAGAGCGGCGATGATGCCTACGCCAATTGCTATGCGGGAGAGGACTTCGACTGTGTCTTTAAGAAGCTGACCAGGCGGAGTCCAGTATCTGAATTCTTGGGGAATAACTATGGTATCGCCGCGTTCAACGTATTTGGTCATCATAAATTTATTAATAGCTTCACCGTTGGCGCGCATAACATATATACCGCTTTTATCTGCGTGCTTGGTAAGGCCGCCTGTTCTTTTGACATAGTAGTCTATACCCTTGCTTATTTCAAAAGGAACTGATGTAGGATTATTTACGCTTCCGATTACTGTGACAGCTGAAGGAGATTCTGGTATGGTGATGGAATCTCCATCTTCGAGAGGAATATCATATTTAGTATGCCTTAGCTGGTCGAGAGGTAAAAGAGAGATAACCATGCGGCCTTCTATATCAGCTCCTGATATAAGATCCATCATTTCCATCCTGGCTTGAACAGACTGGCCTATGGCGTCTGCGCTAGCAGTGTTTCCTGCCCTAAGTAGCATTGCCTGCTGCTCTTCCATAATAGTGCGCTGTTCCTTCTCAATAAACTTCCGACGCATCTTTTCCTGGACTTCTTTTATGGATTTCCTTGTAAATACAGTGCCTGGTAAGAATGCGTCTTTTGTGTATCCGCCCGCACGATCTATTAAATCGCTGAGTCTTTCGCCTTCGATTATCGGATAGATGCCAGGGAATCTTACTTCACCCTTGACAGCAATCATCTTTTTTTCAGTAAGTTTGGGCTCACGTTTTACAAAAAGCATATCACCTGTTTGCAGCATAATATCTTTATCTATGAGAATGTTGGAGCCAAGAATTCTTTTTATACCAATTTCCCTTACAACAGGCTGTTCGCCAGGGATAATATGAAATAATTCAGCGCCTCTTATAAAATCTTTGGAGGTAACGCCTCCTGCTCTAAAGATAAGGTCTGAAATTTTCATATTGGGGGTAAGTTCATACTTGCCGGGTTTATTGACTGCGCCGTCTATTTCTACAAATGACGGGCTGGATGCTTCTGCTTCAGAATAGACTAAGAGAATATCCCATTCTTTTAAAGAAACATCTTCGTCTCTTGCGCCCATCATCATCTTATCCAGATTAATAGGAATAATTTCGCGGGAGCGGTCTTTGGTGACGCGGGCTATTTCAGCTCTATAAAGATACGTGCCAGGCATAATACCCTTGGCAATTTCTATCAAGTCCTTAATAGCCATATCTGTCTTTAGGCCGTAATCACCTGGATTCTCTACATTACCCAATATGGTAACAAAATTATGTTTAAGCCGGACTATAGGAGATACTATTACCATGTCTCCGTTATGAAGGTTAATATCTTTAAAATTGCCATCTTTTAATTCAATATCTACTATCACTCTTCGTTCATTGTCTTTGATACGCTCTACCTGAAGATGTTGGAGATTTCCAGTAGGAGTAATGCCACCTGCAAAATCCATAAGGTCGCTTAAAGAAATATCGCTTTTAGTTTCATATATGCCGGGCCGCTTTACATTGCCTGAAATAGCAACCACATCGCCTATGGAAGGAACAAATATAGTATCGCCTGATTGTATTATGGAATTGTCAGATGTGTCGCCTTTGAGCAAAAACTGATAAAGATCTACTTCTTTGGTTTTATTGTC
>JAPLMC010000008.1 GCA_026387215.1 Candidatus Omnitrophota bacterium | reverse complement strand
TATTATAAAAATATTAGACTCGCTCATAGTACTGACGCGTCAACCGGCGTTTCCCAGAATTTTCTGAATACAAGCCACTGATCAGGATACGCCCTGATATATTTTTCCATACTAGCTACAAACTTTTTATTTGCTTCTTTTATAATTTCTTCTCTACCCATTCCTGGAGTTTCTTTCAAATCTATAGGCCGATCGAATATAAGACTGTAATTAAAAGTATCCCTTCTTATAAAAAATCCTGGAATGACAGGCGAATCTGTTTTTAAGGCGAACATAGCAGGACCTTTTGGAATACTGGTAGGCATGCCAAAAAAATCCATTATTTCTCCATTATTGGTAAAATCCCTGTCTCCCGCAAGCGCCAGAAATCCTTTTCTTCGCAGAGCTGATACACAGCGTTTCATAATATGATTTATCGGTATTACCTTCAGGCCTTTTTCTTCGCGTTGTTTTATAAAAAAATCATTTATATTTTTATGTTTATGATTCAAGGCGACAGCGCTCACGTCATAACCAAGCATAGCCATAACAACGCCTCCCATCTCCCAGTTTCCTATATGACACGTTAATATAATCCCACCTCTATTTTGCTTTAAAGCTCCATCTATGTTTTCAATACCCTCCACTTTAACCCTTTTTCTTATATCTTTTTTACTAAGATTCGCCATCCTAAAAAAATCCACAAGATATAATCCAAAATTCCTGAATACTTTCCTGGCAAGTTTTCGGCATTCTTTAGCGTCTTTTTTCGTTATAATGCCCAAATTTTGCACAACTGCTTCTCTGTCTTTTGTGGCAAGGATGTACTGAAAATCTGAAACCCTTTTCGCAAGGCTATAAGCAAGCTTCAATGATAAAATATTTGCCAGCAAAAAACCTATTCTATATAAAATATAAAAAATCATCTGGTATTGTTAATCGCATGTAGGACAAGCTGCGCGGTATCCATTGCTGAGTTTGGCTTCTTTATTAAATCCGTTTTTTTTCGCATCTCGTCAAGCTTAACGCTGTTTGAAAATAGTTCCTGCACCAAAACAGTTACGTCGTCTTTGTCTTCTGCTCTCAGCGCAACTCCTTGCTGCAAAAGAAATTCCGTATTCTTTGTTTCCTGCCCTGGTATAGGGTGAATTATAATCATCGGAAGGTTTTTGGCAAGCGCTTCAGAAGTTGTCAATCCGCCTGGCTTGGTAATTATGATATCCGAAGCCTCCATTAATTCATCCACATTCTCCACAAGACCAAAAGCCAGCATCTTTTTCTTGTATCTTGACCTTCTCTTAGCCAATATCTTTTGAAGTCGCTTGTTAATGCCACAGACTACCAGAATCTGAAAATCAAGAGATATCCGCTCCAGTGCATCCACCATTTTTTCAACAGGGCCAAGGCCCTGACTCCCACCCATTATAAGTATAGTGCGCTTGAATATGTCAAGCCCAAGCTTTCTGCGTATATCTTCTTTTTCGCATCTGTCGCTAAATCGTGGGCTAATAGGTATGCCAAAAGTCCTTATCTTAGCATCTTCTACGCCATTTTTTATAAAATGATTTCTGCTTGCCTCAGACGGCACAATATATAATAGTCTACATTATCAAATATCCAGTATGAATGAGGGGCATGGTCGGTCAATACCCCGAAAAGCGGAAGGTTTAATCCAAGATACTTTTTATAATCCGCTACCATGCCGCAAGGAAACGCCTGGGTACACACAACTGCGTCAGGCTTGAATTCGTCCTGAATCAGGATCTTTAATTTTTTAGAGTTAGACCTGTGAATAGCATTTCTCATGCCCTGCACATTTTTTAGAACCTTCGGATTATCGTAAAGATACTCCCATACTTCGGGCTTATTTCTTATAACGCTCATATATGTCCTATTGATAAGTTTTTCAAAAATAGGATTTGTGTAGGCAAAACCATTGATGTTCATAGTGGTTATGCCCGGGGAAAGTATCTTCAAAGCGCTTTCTATCGCAAGGCTGGACCTGTAGTGCCCTGAGTTTGAGGTTATATACATCAAAAGAACTTTTTTATGCTGTGCCATTAGTCTTTAAAAAATGCTCTATGCGAGTCATTGCCTCTTTAAGATTATCCATGCTGGAAGCATAAGCGATCCTTATGTAGCCTTCTCCCTGCGAACCAAATGCGGTTCCAGGCACTACCGCAACTTTTTCTTTGTGCAATAATTTTTTTGCAAAATCCACAGAACCCATTCCTGTATTTTTAATGTACGGGAAAACATAAAAAGTGCCTTCCGGCATACGACACTCCAACCCTATTTCATTGAGTTTTAAGACAACAAACTCTCTGCGTCTTTTATATTCCCTTTTCATTTCCAAGACAGAGTTTGCAGAGCCTCTGAGCGCTTCTATTGCGCCTAATTGGCCCATTATAGGAGCACACAGCATTGTGTATTGATGAATCTTTGTCATTGCGCTTATTATTTCTTCAGGACCGCACGCATAACCCACGCGCCAACCTGTCATTGCATATGCTTTTGAGAAACCGTTCAAATATACGGTCCTCTGCTTCATGCCAGGTAGTGTTGCAATCGGAGTATGCGAAAAATCATATGTAAGCTCGTCGTATATTTCATCGCTTATTACAATTAAATCATGTTCTATAAAAACTTTTGAAAGCGCCAAGAGTTCTTTCTTCGTATAAGAAACCCCTGTAGGATTTGCGGGATAATTCAGAACAACTGCTTTTACACCACTGGATACATATCTGGTTAAAATCTCGGGCGTTAATTTAAAATTATCCTTTCCACTCGTCTTCATCAATATAACTCTGCCTCCTGCTAATTCGCTTACAGGCTCATAAGACACATAAGAGGGGTCAGGAATAAGTATTTTGTCCCCGCGATTCAGAATAGCCCTTAAAACAAGGTCTACCGCCTCGCTTACGCCTGTAGTTATCAGCATGTTATCGTCAGGGCTATACAAAAGAGCGTATCTATTTTTAAGATATTTCGATATTGCGAATCTTAATTCGTATAATCCTTTATTAGAAGTATAGGATGTATAGCCTTTTTCTAGGGAAAATATCGCTGACTCGCATATATTCCATGGCGTAACAAAATCTGGCTCTCCTACGCCAAGAGAAATAACATCCTTCATCCCTATTACGAGATCAAAAAATTCCCTTATGCCGGAAGGTTTCATTTTTTCAACTACTTTAGAAATTTTCATATCTTAACCTTAATCTTAATATAAACTTCAAAACGATATTGCTACGCGATGATTTCGCTCTATGCGTTTTAATATATCCCCGTCCGCCTTATATCTTTTAAGAATAAAATGCGTAACAGTGCTATTTACATTATCTATTGTTGCAAGCCGTTCTGAAACAAAACTGCTGACTTCTTGAATGTCTCTACCCTCTACAACAATTAATAGATCGTAAGACCCAGACAAAAGATAACAGTTTACAACCTCAGGAAATCTATATATCCTTTCGGCTATACGATCAAAACCATGGCCTCTTTGAGGAGCAACCCTCACCTCTATAAGAGCCCTGACTTTTTGCACGTCATCCTTCAACATGTCCCTATTGACTACTGTTTTATATTTAATTATAACGCCTTCTTTTTCATATTTTTTAATTGCACTTTTTATGGCGTTAACACTTTTTTTTAGCATCTTTGCTATTTCTTCAGGCGTAGTCCTCGCGTCCTTTTCCAAAATCTCCAATATCTCTTTCATACCACCCTCCATTGTTCGCGTAAACTTAACATTCTAACAATGTCACATTTGTCAACTTTATACCGCTTGAACCGCAACATAAACTTGACAAAACTAATATTGTCAAAGTGTCAAGTTCTTACTCTATTATGGCTAGCGTTTGGCCTACTTTTATTGTATCGCCTTCCTGAACCGCTCTTTTTTTTAAAATTCCGGAAAATTTGCACGGCACATTGAACGCCGCCTTATCAGTGGCCATCTCAACTATTTCATCGCCCTCTTTAATGCTGTCTCCTTCTTTGAAATGCCAGAAAGAAACTACTGCTTCACTAACCCCTTCCGCCAGTTCAGGCAATTTCAGTTCCGCCATCACGCCTCCTGTTTTTTACCACTCTAAACAGCATAAGAACTTCTTACGAACGGGCCGCAATAATTTTTTTTAAACCCCGCCTGCGCTGCCCATTTTGAAAATTTATCAAATTCCGCCGGTTCCAAAAATTCCTCTACATCCAGACAACCGGCTCCCGGCTTTAAATATTGCCCTATTGTAATAATATCGCATCCGGCTTTTCTCAGGTCCTTCATCACACCGCGGATCTCTTCCCTGAATTCGCCGAAGCCAGCCATTTGGCGTACCTGAGGACTTCCAGCGAACGATTGTAGTCCGCCCCTGCCCTCACTTTGCCATAAAGCCTTGATACGGTCTCCAGATTATGCGAAAAGATATCAGGCTTCGCTGCTACGACTTTCTCAATCGACCTTTTATTCCCAAGAAAATCAGGAACAAGCGTTTCTATCTTTAAATCTTTTCCTGTGTTTCTCAAAATATCTATACAATCTGCGAAGTAGCCCGCTCCTCCGTCGCTCAGATCATCCCTTGTAACAGAGGTTATCACTATGTTTCTGATGTCCAACTTTACAACCGCTTCCCTGATCCTTAAAAATTCTTCTTTGTTCGGTTCTTCCAGCCCTGCTTTTTTCTTATCTACGGCGCAGAAAATGCAACGCCTTGTACAAAACTTACCGAGTATTAAAAACGTGCATCTTTTATTTGAAAAGCACTCGTATATGTTAGGGCAACGTGCGCTCTGACATACTGTATTCAGCCTGAGCTTAGAAATGAGCTCTTTTGTTCCAGTAAAATTTTCATTATCCTTTACAGACTGCTTCAGCCAGTAAGGGAACCTCTTCAAACGACTCTCTGAGCTTGCGCTTTGCATCTTTGATATCTATTCTTTTTTTTAGTAAGACTTCCAATGAGGTTATTTTAACCCCTTCAATACCGCAGGGTTTTATAAACGAAAAAGGCTTCAGATCTGTATTTATATTTATCGCCATGCCGTGATAAGTAACCCATTTTTTTACGCCTATGCCTATTGAACCGATCTTTTCGCCTTTAACCCAGACGCCTCTTAAACCAGGAACTGTCTCTGAACACACGTCATATTTACTTAAGAAATTTACTCCTACATCTTCCAGAAATCTTAAAAAATTATGTATGTCCTTTGCTTCTTTTTCCAATTTAAAAATAGGATAAGCTACCAACTGGCCAGGGCAATGATAAGTCACATCTCCGCCTCTGTCAATATTTAAGACCTCTATGCCTTCTGTCTTAAATACATGCTTTCTTGAGCCAGTTCTACCTATTGTTATAATGCTCTTATGCTCTGTAATTATCAGCGTATTTTCAGATATCCCTCTGGCTACTTTATCCGCAACTTCACGCTGAACCCTATATGCCTCTTTATAATCGCTTAACCCTAAATCTAAATATCTCATTTCCCATAAACTTGACGCTCTGACAATGTTAGTTTTGTCAACTTTATACCGTCTGAACCGCACCATAATCTTGACAATCTGACAATGTCAGAGTGTCAAGTTCTTAGCTGCGCGTTTGACCAGAGCCAAGAACAATATATTTGTAAATACAGAGCTCTTCGAGCGCCATTGGGCCGCGGGCGTGGATCTTGTCCGTGCTTATACCTATTTCAGCGCCCATGCCAAACTGATACCCATCTGTAAATCTTGTAGACGCGTTATGATAGACGCACGCAGAATCCACCTCTTTTAAAAATTTCTCAGCTACAGATTTATTTTTTGTAACAATTGCGTCTGAATGTCTTGAGCCGTATTTATTTATATGACTAATCGCTTCGTCCGCGCCTTTTACAACTTTAATTGTCAGAATTAAATCCAAATATTCTTCATACCAGTCTTTTTCTGTGGCCTTTTTTATGCCCTTTAAAATTTTCAATGTCTCGGAGCATCCCCTAAGCTCTACGCCTTTATCATCTAAAATCCCGGCTGAGAGAGGCAAAAATTTATGCGCTATATCTTTATGGACCAGCATCTTTTCTATGGCGTTACAGACGCCCGGGCGTTGGACCTTTGCATTGAGCATAATATTAAGGGCCATTTCAAGATCAGCGTCCTTATCAATATATAAATGGCAAACGCCTTTATAATGTTTTATCACGGGTATTAATGAGTTTTCCGCAACATATTTTATAAGGCCTTCACCGCCTCTCGGGATAACCAAGTCTATAAACCTGGGCTGCTTCAATAAAATTTCCATTGCTCGCCTGTCAGTTACATTAATCATAGTAACAGCTGATTCAGGTATGCCAAATTTTCCAAGGTCTTTTGTAATGACCCTGTGAACAGCTAAATTAGAATTTATCGCTTCGCTTCCGCCTCTTAATACGCACGCATTACCTGACTTGACGCACAAGCCAGCCGAGTCGCTTGTAACATTCGGCCTTGATTCATATATTATGCTAATAACACCTATCGGAACGGAAACTTTTTTTATAATAAGGCTGTTGGGCCTTTTCCATTGCCTGAGAATTTTACCTAAAGGATCTTTTAAAGACGCAATCTGCTCTAAAGAATCAGCCATTTCTTTTATGCGCTTTTCTGTAAGAGTCAATCTGTCTACAAGGGCTTTTGAAATGCCAATTTTATTTGCTGCTGCAATATCCTTTGAATTTTCTGACAAAAGATATTTTGTATTTTTCAAAAGGGCGGAAGCCATTCCAAAAAGAGCTCTATTCTTTTGCTTAGTTGAAACATTCGCAAGCTTTATTGAAGCATCTTTCGCCTGTTTTAATGTCTTGATAATTTTATCTTTAAGCATCATTCAATCTCTCTTCCATATTACGCTCTCTGCGGCTTCTGAAATCGTGTAGTTTTTTATAAAACTACCTGATTTATGGCTTTGTCGTAAAAATCCTTACCTGTTATTTTATTTTTATTAGCCTGAAAAAGTGTCCCTATTTTTTCTCCCCTTAAAATTTTTAAAAGCACATCTTTTTCTCTGCCATTGGCTATAACGCAGTCTATGCCTGAGCGAATAGCTATCTTCGCAGCTTCTAATTTTGTTTTCATGCCTCCGCGAGAACATTCTTTATTAGTTCCACATGCAAGCTTTTCTATTCCTGAATTTATCTCCAAGACAACACTTGCTATAGTCTTTTTATCGTCTATGTATAAACCATCCACGTCTGTAAGCATTATCAATAAATCCGCAGACACCAAACTTGCCACAAGAGCGGAAAGTTTATCATTATCTCCGAATTTTATTTCATCCACAGACACGGTATCATTCTCGTTTATTACAGGGATTGCTTTTTTGCTCAAAAGCGTATGCAATGTATTTTCTGCATTTAAATATCTACGTTTTTCTCTTAAATCCTCCCATGTCAAAAGTATCTGGGCTGCATGAAAACCTTTTTTTCTGAAAAATTCCTCGTATGTCTTCATTAGATATCCCTGGCCCAGCGCTGCCGAAGCCTGCTGTTCTGGTAAACTCTTAGGTCTATGTTTCATGCCCAACAGCCCCATACCAGCTGCAATAGCGCCTGATGAAACAATAATCACTTGATAGCCTTTCTTAGACAAAGACGATATCTGTCCGGCAAAATTCTTTATCCATTTTTCGTCAAGACGCAGAGAACGATTGCGACCACTCCCTTTCGCGTTCCATAACCACTCCAACCGCTTAGGTTGCCTTAGGCAACCTAAGCGGTTTTTATAATTTTTTATAAACCGCTTCCAATAATTCTTTTATCCCTTCGCCCGTAGCGCATGATATCGGATAAATAATTTTCTTTACTTTTTTCTTAAATTCTTTCAAATGTTCACTTGCCTCAGGAATATCCATTTTATTCACTGCAATCACCTGAGGTCTTTTCACCAGCTCTGGGTTATAAAGCTTCAATTCACTATTTATTGATCTGAAATCTTCTGCTGGATTCCTCCCATCCACGCTAGCCATGTCTATCATATGAATCAAAACTCTCGTGCGTTCCACGTGACGCAAAAAATCATCTCCAAGACCTCTGCCTGAATGCGCACCTTCTATTAAACCAGGTATATCGCAGATAATAAAACTTCTCTCATCGCTTAGTTTCACAACCCCAAGAATCGGCGTCTTTGTGGTAAACGGATAGCTGGCTACCTTTGATTTTGCCCTTGATACGCGTGAAATCAGGCTTGACTTTCCTGCGTTAGGATATCCGATTATGCCAACATCAGCTATTAATTTTAACTCCAGGGTTATTTCTTTTTCTTCGCCGGGGTCTCCCTGAGTAGATTGCCTAAATTTAGAATTACCATGGCCAGCCAGGCCACCTCTTATAAGAATTACCGACTGGCCATCTTCTTTTAAATCGCAATACGTGATGTCCTCGTATTTGTCTTTTACAATAGTGCCGAGCGGAAGCCTTACAATACAGCCAGCTGCGTTTGCGCCTGTTTTGTGATTACTTCCACCATTTGAGCCTTTATCCGCCCTGAAATGTTTGCGAAAATGAAAATCTAAAAGAGTCTGGACGTTTTTATCAGCTAACAGGACTATATCCCCGCCTTTTCCGCCGTCTCCGCCGTCCTGCCTCTTTTTAAGGCCTTTTATTTTACAGAAACTATTGCAGCCGTCTCCGCCGTCTCCTGCTTGTACAAAAATATCTGCTCGGTCTATAAACATTTAAATTATATTAACCTTGCGGTATCCGAATTTTACAGTTCCGGCTTTAAGCGCAAAAAGGGTATTATCTTTGCCCATGCCAACTCCTAGACCAGGAAAAAATTTAGTCCCTCTCTGTCTTATAATAATGCTTCCGCTAGTTACTGTCTGGCCTTCAAAGCATTTTACTCCAAGCCTCTGTCCGTTTGAATCTTTTCCGTTCTTACAACTACCTTGAGCTTTAGTATGTGCCATGTTATCCTCTCAAATTTGCGGAGCAAATTTGATCCCGAGCCGCCTTAATTCTCCGCATATGCGGCGAGGGATCTTTTCTATACTACCACTATTTCTTTCACTTTCAACATTACATAACTCTGTCTATGCCCAATTTTTTTCTTAGAACTTGCATGCCTGCGCCTGTATTTAAAAGAAATTACCTTTTTGGCGCGCTTTTCTCCTAAGATATCACAAAGAACATAGGCGCCTTTTATATAAGGGTTTCCCATAGTTGCATCTTTTGTATCAGAGATAAAAAGCACCTTATCTAATTTTACTTCTTTTGCCTTTCCTGGTTCCAGTTTTTCAACCTCAATTGTGTCGTTTTTTTCTACTTTGTACTGCTTTGAGCCTGTCTCAACTATTGCGTACATTCATTACCTCCCAAATTTTTTGAAACAAAATTTTATCCCGAATCGCCATAGCTCTTACACCTATCGGTGAGGGACTGCTACTCTATTAAAAATATATATTATATCAAAAAATGTATTATTTTTCAATCCTAAAATTTTCTATATGCATTTCCGGCTCAGCTATTATAACTATCCTTGTTTTATGCAAGGCTTCAAGTTTAGCTATGGCTGAGCGGTCTTCATTCAGCATATAATTTGCAACCTCCGGATGCACATAAGAACGAATCTCTTTTAATCTTACTTTTTCTATTTGCTTTTTTATTGATCTCAAAACTTCTATTGCCATTGTAGTAGCTGATTTAACAGATCCTCTGCCACAGCAATAAGGGCAATCCTTGTAAGAAACTTTTTTGACGCCCCTTCTAACCCTCTGCCTTGTTAGCTGCACAATTCCGAACTCAGACATCTTTAGTATGCTTATCTTCGCCCTGTCCTTTTTGAACATATTTACAAGTATATCGAAAATCTCGCGGTTGTGCTTCTCTCTCAACATGTCTATAAAATCTATTATCACTATGCCGCCTATATCCCTCATCCGTATCTGTCTTGCAATTTCCGTAGCAGCTTCGCTATTGACCTTAAAAGCTGTTTCTTCCATGTGCTTCTTATTAAAACTTCCGCT
>JAPLMC010000004.1 GCA_026387215.1 Candidatus Omnitrophota bacterium | reverse complement strand
CCATTTTGACGTAAAAAAGACAGCATAAAGATGGCTTCAGTTGTAACCTCATGCAAGCTAGTTGAGAGCCCTTCTGCTAATTGACTTTTTGAAAAAGTTGCTTCCATCATAACATGTGCTGCCTCATGAGCAGCAATAGCGCCAGTCAATGATGGCCCCAAGCCAGCTGATACTCCTATAAAAATCCCTCCCGTATATAGCTCAGAAGAAACACTCAACATACGCATACCTCGATGGTAAGATAAGAACTCTAAATTAAAATTAAAGAACTCTTCTAACTTACGATTGCCATGCATAGCAGAGTTCATTTCTGTCCTAGGAGAACTTTGAACAGCTAATATACTATTTTCAGAAAGAGCTTTTAAGCCCAAAGGTTGTATCTCAGCAATTAACTGCCTAGTTTGATCATCCTTCCAGCCATCAGGAGCGCAAGAACCTATTAGAAATTCCACTTCTCTCTTTATGGCTTTGGATTCTTCCTCTGTAAATGGTCCTCCTGGAATATTCAGAATAGAATGAAAAACGCTAAAGAATTTTGGAAGCATTACCTCTTCTGCACCGCTTAACATTAATCCCCTCAATGGCAATGCAGATTCTATAATTCTGTCAACAGCTCTTCTAAATAAATCAAGGTCGGAAGGTTTTTTATTTGCAACATAAGCTCTAAAAAAACTATCTGCGTTTCTTATATTTTTAGTAACTTCTTCGTAAATAGAATCCAATCTCTTCATCATCTCAGCTTTTCTTTCCCGTTCTCTTCTGGCAAGACTTTTTTGGATTCTTATTCTTTCTATATAAGTATCTATATTAAATCCATTACTATTTAGTAAATTATTTAATGCAATTTTAGCACTTGCTGGAGTTTTAGTTTGTTTTTCTGGTAAATAAAATTGCAATATACCTGCTTCTCGGATATATTCAATTCGCTGGTTAGAAACCTTTCTTTCAGCTATGAACTTTATGTGGACAAGTTTCTCTATATTTAAATGCTTTGCAATTCCTTTTAATACTCCTGGAGTTTTTAATAGCTGTCCTAATTCACGTAACACCCTTGGGAAAATACCACTACCATCAAATATTACATCCAAGATTTCTTCCTCCTCATAAGTTTCTATAACAACTCTTAACCTTTTATAAGTTTGCTCTTCTCCTGCAGGAACCCTCAGTGAATCTTTTTTATCTACATAGGGATATATAACATTATTAGACATAACAATAATATATACTATAATTGTAACAATTGTTTCTTTTAACACTTTTTTAATCTTTTCCATAATCTGGGTAAAAAAATAGCCTTTATAGGCTTATAATTAGTCATATCCAAAAATCTCCGGTTAAAGTTGATTGACAATGTTCAGCGTTCTAGGTTTTTACTATATTATATAAAGTATACCATATAAATAGCCATTATTCAAAATACAGGATTAATTAATCTGGTACACTTTTGGCACGCAAAGTGTCAAAATATTAATAATTTTCCGAAGAAAATTTGAGTCTAAAATTAGGTTTTTAGCCTATTACTCATTGCTGTAGCATATTCTCTCTGTCTACAAGATTAAGAGCATAACTGGCTTTTATATGATCAGGATCTATCTTAATAACTTCCTTAAACTCATGAATAGCTTTTTCATATAATCTTTTTTTATAATAAACCATGCCTAAGTCATAGTGCGCTTCTGAATATAAAGCGTTTAATTCTATTGCCCGTTTAAATTTAAGCAAAGCCTTATCCCACAGCCCTTGTTTATAGTATACCGTTCCGATATTAAAATGATATTCTGCGCAATTTGGATCTAATAATAACGCCTTGTTATACATAAACAATGCTTGATTATATAATTTTCTAACATAAAATACATTGCCAATACCGCTATAAGCAAAAGGCGCATGTTTATAATTCAGGAAAAGACTTTTTTTGTAAGCTTCTAAAGAATTATCATATTGTCCTTTTTGAAAATAAACGTTTCCAAGAGATAAGTAGTCCTGAGAGAAATCAGGTTTTATATCTTCTTTGTTTATAAGAAAAAATAATGTTCCTGCAATAACCATATAAAACAATAAATGCCTGAATCTTCTTTTTCTTGCTTGATCAAATATCCAATATATTCCATAAGATGCAAACAATATAAGAAACTGAACTATAGGCAGGCGATATCTTGAAATAACAAAAAAGATAATAATAGATAATGAATAAGCCAAGGTAATAAGATATATAAGAAAAGATTTTTTAAAATCCTTGAAAGCTAACACCATTCCTATCAAATACAATGGAGCAATAAAACCAAAATTCAGCATATTAAGCAAACCAGAATATTTTTTAAAAAAATAGAAACTGCTGTCATTATCTGG
Source organism: Candidatus Omnitrophota bacterium (assembly GCA_026387215.1). Lineage (GTDB taxonomy): Bacteria > Omnitrophota > Gorgyraeia > Gorgyraeales > Gorgyraeaceae > UBA10183. Next base: position 1,233 of record JAPLMC010000004.1, on the reverse strand, counting down.
TGCTTCATACTTGCTAAAAAAGAAATAGCAACTTTTTTTAAATAATAACTCTAAAAACTGTAAAGGCCTGGTCTTTATAAAGCTGATACCTTCTCTAAACCAAAATCTAGATGATTGAGGATAACTAAGGTTGCCTCTTGTAATTCTACTTGCCTCTCTTCTAAAATCTTCATGTTCACGAAAAGGAGTAGGATGAACAAATGAAGGCTGTTTATTGCGACCATCTGCCTCAGGATTATTGCCGATATAAAAATTTTCACCACCATGATGTGCAACTATAACAAGTTCCTTGGTTATTATAAAATTCTTAATGGTTATTGGCGCAATAATAATTATTATCCCTGAAATAAAAGCTAAAATAAATATAATCGCTTTCTTCTTCTCTTTAAATATCGCCAAAATCCAAACTAAAATAACTAGCGGTAAAATATTCGCGCGCATAAAAACCGATAAACCCCATAATAACCCTGAAAAAAAGAAAGTTTTAAAGTTAGGCTTTTCTACAGCGTACAACAGCGCAAGGGTAGCCAAACTGATTAAAAATAAAGCCATAGAATCAGGCGACAATATCCCTTCATGAAAAATAAATATGCTATACGCCGACATTATCAAGGCTGCGAGAATCCCGACTGCCCTGTTAAATATCTTTTCCCTATTAAATATATAATCACGCAGTTTAAAGCACCTAGAATATGTTGAATCAGCGTTGTTAAAAAAATATTATGCCCAAAAATCTTATAAACTGCTGCAAGAAAATAAAGATAAAGCGGGCTGCCGCAAAAGATACTACTATCTACCCAACCAATCTTAAGTAATTTTCCTGCCCACATATCATAATATAGAGGGTCCAGTTGCAGGCAATCAAAAAAAGGACTATTTTTTATTTGATTCAGGTATAAAATTCGAATTATAAAAGCAACTATAAAAATTCCGCAAATAACATATCTTTCTCCACAATTACGCAACCCTGCTACATATCTAATCTTTTTTATATCTATCATGATTAAATTATAACAAATCAATAGGTTATATAAAAATATCTTAAGGTAATTTGAAGTGAATTAATTATCAATAAATAGGCTTATAATGAAAGGTTCTTTGGCGAATTTGGCTTGCCATGAACCCGAGCGAAGTTGCTTCTTAAACATAATTCTTAGCGAGTGGTTCATGATGCCAGAGGTGGGAATTGGCGCTTCGCCCTTCGGGCGAAGTCGGCCAGTCGCCTCGCCAAGC
>JAPLMC010000020.1:13457-15691 GCA_026387215.1 Candidatus Omnitrophota bacterium | reverse complement strand
GACTGGTCTTTATCTACATTTATCGTGCTTTCTCTTATTTTCTCTATAGCAGGTTCTTTTTGAGGGTTAGAAAAAGCTGGCTTATTAAAAGTTATTTTTGAAAAATATTTTTCAATCAAGTTCACGATCTCTTCGCTTTTAAAATCCCCTGACACACCTATTGCAATATTTTCTGGAGAGACAACGCTTTTATAGAAATCTTTTACCGCATTTTGTGTAATTTTATCAATACTTGAGATGGTTCCTGTTGTCTGAAACCTGTATGGGTGATTTTTAAAAAGAAGCTCTTTTAGTAATCTATGGCCATGATTCATTATTTCGTTATCCTGCATCTCTATCGATTCTTGAATTTCATTTTTTTCTCTTTTAAATTCCTCATCAGGAAAAGAAGAGCTAATGCAGATATCAGATGCAAGTTTTAATCCGTCTTCAATATGTTCTTTTAGACACGTCAGATTAATGCCAATACTATTATTGCCGGAATACATATTCAAAGCTATTGCTCTTGATTCATAAAATTTAGCCATGTCGCCTCTTGACATAGAGTCTGTCCCGTCCAAAAGCATCTGACTGGTAAGCATTGATATCCCGTTATTATCCTTGTTTTCAGCCCTGAGGCCGCCTTTAAATACAATAGAAACCGCTATTATAGGCAAACTACGATTCTCGGACATAATCACGGGGATATTATTAGAAAGCAAAATTCTTTTAATATCCGAAGATTTTTTCTCCAGGCTTGATTCGTTTTCTCTTTTCAACGCATTCCCTGACTTGCTCAGAACTGTGACAGTCATATTTTGAGCGTTTAGATATTTTAAAGCCGCCTGTTTTATATCCTCTGCTTTTACAGCTTTTATATTTTCTATGTACTGCCTGAAGAAATTAGGGCTGCCAGTCAGAATCTGGCTCTGAGCCATATCATTGGCCTGGGATTCTATAGTTTCTTTCTGGTAAACATAATCAGCGATAAAATTATTTTTTGCTTTTTGCATATCGTATTCGCTTACGCTGTTTTGTTTCAAATTCTCTATCTGGTTAAGTATAGCGTCCATTGCCTTATTTATATTTTCCTCTTTCAATATGCTTGAAATGACAAAAAGGCCTGGGTCTTTTGGCGTATAATTATATGCAGAAATAGAAAGGACTATATTATCTTTCATCCTAAGATTTTCGTTCAATACAGAGCTTTCCCCCTGGCCCATGATAAAAGATAAAAGATCCATCGCGTAAATGTCGCTATTAAGCAAATCTGTAGAATGAAAGCTTATATTCATATATGCGCCGTCTATATCAGCTCGATTTTCCAGCAACCTTTCTATTGCCTGCACTGGCTCTTCCGGCCTTATAATAACTGTATTATTGCCGCGTAACAACTTTCCGAAAGACATTCCTATTTTATCTAGCACATCTTGTCTTTCTATGTCTCCTACAATCGCTATAGTAATTTTCTCCGGGACATATACAGTCTTGAAAAATTTTATCATGTCTAGCCTGCTCAGCCTTTTAAAACTTTCTTTATATCCTATTGGAGGCAAGCGATAAGGATGCTTTAAAAACGCTGTCTCAAATGTCATTCTAAAAATTCTTCTGGCAGGGTCATCTTTATTCATGTCCATCTCTCTTTCTATGACAGACATTTCTTTTTTCATCTCGTCTTGGTCAAATGTGGGCTCTGTAATCATTTCTTTTAATATATCTATAGCTATATCTAAATGGTCCTTAAGAATAGTCACACTATAACCGGTATAATCATATGATGTATACCCTTCTATACTGCCCCCATATTTATTTAATATATCTTCTATGGATCCAGCAGGATATTTCCTGGTTCCCTTAAAAAGCATATGCTCTATCAGATGGCTTATTCCCGTCCCGCTGTATTCTCCTTCAGACGCAGAGCCTGAATCAATAAAAACAGAAAAGACCACTATGGGATTTCTGTGGTCTTCTTTTACAATTACCCTGAGGCCATTATCCAGCGTTATACTATCCTGGGCATTTAAAGGCGCGTAAATAAAAGCACCTAAAACAAAAAATGCCAAGATTGAAAATAAAATAATTTTTTTTATCATCTTGGGCATACAGCAGGGGACAGGCATGCCTGTCCCCTGCATTTAATATTTAAAATCAATATTTGCTGATCGATTTAGGCGAGCGCTGTTTTCTTCTTCTTTTTGCGCTCGGCTTTTCATAATGCTTGCGGGCTTTCAACAACTTTAATAAACCATCGCGCT
>JAPLMC010000020.1:10709-13407 GCA_026387215.1 Candidatus Omnitrophota bacterium | reverse complement strand
AATTTGCGAAGCAAATTTGATCCCGAGTCCGCCATTGTTTCTGTGGCGGACGAAGGATATTTGCAAAGCAAAAACTCTATCCTGAACCCCTATTTATCGGAGCGAAAGACTTTAATATGTATAGATTTTATATAAAACACCTGAAAGTGTCAAGCACTATTAGCGTCTCGCAACATAAAACTTTAATAAGGATTGTTCGGCACAATACCAAGTCGCCCTCGTAAAAATTTACGCGACGAGGTCTTAGTCTTTTTTCGAAGGTGTTTCGTCATCCTTCATGCCTTTTTTGAATTCGCCTATTGCCTTTCCTAGGTTCCTTCCTATCTCTGGTAATTTAGCGGCTCCAAATACTAGCAGGCATATAACTAAAATTAAAACCAATTCAGGCATACCTATTCCAAACATTTAAAACCCCCTTGTTTGTTACAGGTATCATATCTCAGGTAAAAAAATAAAATCCATATCAAAAATGCTGCTTTAGAAATCCGTTTCTACCTGTTACCTGTAACTTGCAACCTGCAACCCTTTGTTATGTTATTTTTTCTAATATTTTCTTCACATCCACATATTTTTTTACCAAGCTTTCAGCTATCATGGTTTTCCCTTTGTCTTGAGGCCCTATTTTTACGACAAGGTCGTGTATTTCTGAAGCGGCTTTATATGTATGTTCTACGCTCAAAAGCACTGGAATACCCGCACTTTCTATCAGCCTCATTATCTTTTCATTAGGCACAATGCCCCCTGTTAATATAATGCCTGATATTGAGATTTTTCTTTTTGGTTTTTTTAAAAGATGCGCCATTAATACCGTCATTATTATATCTTCCCTGTCACCAGGAGTTATTAAAAGAGAATCTGTTTCAATATAATTAAGCGCGTCGTGAGGCTCCATTGCGCCTATAAAAATATTGCGCACAACATTGGAGAGACCTACCTTTTTAGATATAAGCTTCAACTTGGTTTCCTCTACGATATTCTGAATCGTAGGATTTGAAAGATTTGGCGTATAAGGAATTACCCCAAGCACATCGATGCCTTTTCTCTTAAGACCCAACTTAAGAATATTTTTTACTTTGTTATATTTTGACGCAAGGACTTTATTGATTATAACGCCTATAACATCTACCCCTTCTTTTTCAAACAATGCCATGTTTAGTTCTATTTCATCCATTGGTTTGCCTATCCCGCCAGCTGTTACGAGTATTACCTTGGCATCCAAAAGATTCGCCACCCTCGCATTGGAAAGATCAAATATAGAACCTACGCCTGCGTGACCTGTGCCTTCTATCACAACAAGATCTTTTCTTTTGGCTATACGCTCAAAAGAAGATATTATGCTATCAACCAATTTTCTGTGGTCGCCCCTTTTTATATAATTTTCCGTAAACCCTTTGTCGATTGCTACAGGGCTCATATCTTTTATCGAACATCTCATTCCGCAGACTTTTTCAATAAGAACAGAATCTTCGTCCACCTTGCATCCATGCTCAAACACATATCTCTGGCCAACAGGTTTTATAAAACCTACCCTATTAAATCTTTTTCTAAACGCCTTGATAAGGCCTAAAGAAATAGTGGTCTTTCCGTCATTCTGCTTAGTGGCCGCCACAAATATTCTTTTTTGCATTGTAAAATCGCCTCTGAATTTAACAACAGATTGCTTTTTAGTAATCTGTTGTTAAATTGGTTAAGGAATAAATATTTAATTGCAATTATAGTCACCTCTTCTCCCACTTCAGTAGTTCTGTAACCTTTGAAAGCGTTGAGCCTTCGTCTATCTCTTTGCGAAGCCTGTTTTCTGTTTCCATCACGCTCATAGCTCTATTTGCAAATTCTACCGCTTTATCTTTCGGAATTACCACTACGCCATCGTCATCTCCTAACACCCAATCTCCGCTGAATATTTTTACGCCTCCTGCATTTACACTTACGCCTATTTCTCCAAATCCTTTAGGCTCGCCTGCCGAAGGTGAAATTATTTTTGCAAATGCAGGAAATTTAAGAGCTCTTATTTCTTTAATATCTCTTATAGCTCCGTCTATTACAACACCCGCTATCTTTTTCTGAATAGCTCCATGAGTAGCCAGTTCTCCCCATATGGCAGGCCCTACACCTCCAGCGTCAATAACTATAACCTGCCCCTTTAAGGCTTTATCAATTGCCTCTACAGGTTTTGCCCAGTCTCCAGGATATGTTCTTACTGTTAAAGCCTGGCCGCACATCTTTAAGCCAGGGTTAACGCTTATTATGTCTTTTAAAGCTCCTTGCCTATGCATTGCATCAGAAAGATTCGAGGCTGATACTTTCATCAAGATTTTTGCAATATCTTTTTCAGCACCTCTTTTAAAAAGGTCTGTTTTTATTTTTTGAAGCTTGACTATAGAATGCATTATCTCTTCTGTTGCTTTTTTTGCATCTTTTGATTTATTGATAGCTCCGCCTACTATAATTATGCTTGCACCAGCTTTAACAGCGTCAGGGGCTGTTTCAGAATTTATCCCGCCTGCCACTGCTATTGGGATGGATAAATGTTTTGCAATATCTCTTAGCTCGTTAAAAGGATTTTTAGCGGCCATCTGGTCATCAATAGAGCAATGTACGCCAACATAGTCAACCCCTAATCCTGCTACTTCAATCGCTCTTTTTTTAGCGTCTTTTATAGCTATCAAATCAACCTGTATCTTTGCCCCGTAATTAT
>JAPLMC010000020.1:0-10704 GCA_026387215.1 Candidatus Omnitrophota bacterium | reverse complement strand
TTGTAGCATCGCTTGATGCGCCCAGCACACAGACAATATTTGCGCCAGATTTTGAGGCAATTTCTACTTCTGTGCGGCCTGCATCCATGATTTTCATATCAGCTACTATTATTTTATCAGGAAACTGCTTGCGCAATTTCCTTATAGCGTTCAAACCTTCACTTTTTATTAAAGGAGTACCTGCCTCTAACCAATCAGCCCCTCCACTGACAGCCTCTTGGGCACATTTCATTGCGCGGTTCAAATCCACAAAATCTAAAGCAACTTGCAATATTGGTTTCATATTTACCTCAGTCCGCCTGTAAGGTGGACTTGTTCAATTATTCACCTATTATTTGCACTATTATCTCCCGCTCCCTAGATCTATTGTCAAAATCAATAAATATTATCTGCTGCCATTTGCCTAACTGCATTTTCCCATTAACAAAAGGCACTGATATCCCAGGACCTAAGAAAGTTGCTCTTACATGAGCGTGTCCATTCCCATCCTGTAATCTTATATTATGCTGATATTTGCCTGATTCAGGTGCTATTTTTTCAAAAAATTCCTTAAGGTCTTGCACTAGCCCTGGCTCATATTCAACAGTTGTAATGCTGCCTGTAGAGCCAGGAACAAAAATAGTCACAGAACCATTTTTTAGTTCAGAGTTTAAAACAGCTGAAGCTGTTTCTGTGGTGATATTTATTATATCCGTATTGCCTTTGGTGCTAAATTTTATTCTTTTTGTAATAACACCCATATAACGTTGCCCTCACCACCACCTTAACCTACGCGGTAACCGCGTAGGTTAAGGTGGTTTATTTCTTTCGGTAAGCTTCTAGATATGAAGCGCAGTAAAGTTGTTTTTCCATTAATAATTCTGCTGTGGCCAGGCTGTTCATTAACTCTTTATCAGTTACGTCAAGTATTGCAGCGTCCAAGCCATTGGCTACAGCCATTGTTAAAAAGGTCCTGTTGATCAAATTTTTATATTCAGCTGAGGAACCCTGAGATACATTCGATAGGCCAAGCACTGTTTTTGGGGCAGGATCAGCCAGCATCTTTGAATCCCTTATGGTCTTAAGAACCTCTTTGGCATGCGACTGCGCAACATTTACAGGCAATATAACAGCATCTAAGTAAAGTTCGTTTGTATCTATCCCATATTCCATACAGGCGGCAACTAATTTCATTGCAAGTTCCATTCTACCTTCGCTATCCTTTGGGATGCCTGATTTATCCATCGTAAGGCCTATAATGGACGCGTTATATTTTTTAGCAAGGCTGAAAAAAGAACTCATTTTTTCTTCATTCGCATTCACAGAATTTATTATTGGCTTTGATTTGCACAGGCTAAGACCTAGTTCCATTACATCCTGTTTTGTAGTGTCTATTGCCAATTTTATATCAGAAACCTCTTTAATGGTTTTAATGAGCCATTCCATAGCTTCTTTTGGATTACTGGAAGCTGGACCTACATTTACATCAAGCGCATTTGCCCCGCACGAAATCTGCTTAAGCGCAAGGTCTTGTATAATAGATTTGTCTTTTCCCTTTATGGCCTTAGCCACATCTTTAAACATCCCATTTATTCTTTCGCCTATTAAAAACATATTTTTTACTCCATTATTTTAAATCCAAAATTCTAATTTCGGATTTTGTGTTTCGGCTTTTTAATTTTTATCACACAATTGACTGATGGCTTTTTTTATCTCTTTCACTGACTTTGGGTGATTCATGACCAATATATCAGCTCCTGAATTTAAATATGCGGAGCATGTCGCTATTTCCCATAGCACCCCTGTGTCTTTAGCGTATGTCTTTGCTTCTTTTGTGCGCCACGCCTCTTGGCCAGCAAAGCTTATCATCGGCATAGATAACATCTTATCGCCTGAAATGCCTGCAAGCCTTGTTCTTTCCATTATGGAATAAGTGTATTCAAGGCCATAGCCCAAAGCGCCTGTTGCATGATGTATAACTATTTTATCTAAAGGAAACTGCATATCGCATATAAGTATGTTCAGCTGTTTTGCAATATTTATATCTATAGGCGCCTCTGAAATTATAGAGTGCCCTGCGCTAAGACACGCAGCTGTCAAGGTTTTGTAGTTTTCCTGCGTTGCAACGCCGAAAAGACAGTTTTCTCCTTTTGCCACATTTGCGCAATGCGCCATAACCTCGTTATCTTTTTCAGGAGAAGAGCTCCCTATTATTACAAGAGGCACGGAAATAGCTTTTAAAACTTTTTCCAGCGTCTTTCCAGCTTCCTGACTGGAAGTATTTTTTAAATCAGGATGGATACTTGCAAGCCTCAGGCATATAAGATCGGCAGAAAACTTATCCACACACATTTTTGCCCATTCCGCAGGATCTCTAAGGGCCTTTTCAAAATTTGATTTCAACACATCAGGCCATGCCTCCGGCTCCATATCCCATACCTCCATTGCTACTTTAGGAGGATTTGGACATTTATCTTCGCCGTCTATAAAATATACGCCTGTCTCGCCGCCTATCTTTATTGGTTTTTTTGAGCCAATTACAACTTCATTAATCTTGTCCTGCCATTTTTCTATCAATCTTTCCATTATTTTCTCCTGTTTTATAACTGCTTAGGTTGCCTGCGGCAACCTAAGCAGTTGGAATGGTCAAATAAAATATCAAATATATTCCCCATATCAGCACCTAATTCAACCATACCTTTTCCTGTTTCGCTACTTTTTTGTATTTCTTCCTGAAAATCAATATACCCTCCTATTTTCAAACCAGTGTTTTCTATTAATTTTAATTTATCATTTGTCAAAACGCCGTTTGATTTATTTATAACTAAAATTATATTTTTTATCTTTATACCTGCACTCTTTGTAGTATTAAATGCGTTTATTGCTGAATTAATCCCTACCATCGTAGAATCACTGACAAGTAAAAGCAAATCTATATCAGCCGCTGTGCGCCTAGAAAGATGTTCCATCCCAGCCTCGTTGTCAATAACGACAAATTTATATTTTTTAGACACCTTGGCAAGATATTCTCTTAATATATTATTTACCGCGCAATAACAACCAGGCCCTTCCGGCCTGCCCATGACAAGGAGATCAAACCCATTCCCTTCCACAAGAGCTTCTTCCAGCCTAAGACCAAAGAATTCGCTTTTAGAAAAACTCTCAGGCGTTTGCTTCTTTACCTGCTCCCTGATATCAGCAATGGTTTCTTCATATTTCATGCCCAATGCCACATCAAGGTTTGAATTAGGGTCTGCGTCAACTGCCAACACAGGCTTATCTATCTTCATAAGATACTGCACTAGCATTGCGCTAATCGTAGTCTTCCCCACCCCGCCTTTACCAGCAAGAGCAATAATATACGCCATAATCTTTACACTCTGACAATGTCACTTTTGTCAAGTTTATGCTGCACTCAAGACATGGTCTTGCCTACAGTAGTTTTTTTACGCTTGGAAATAGTTCTATATCCGTATGCGGCAGGAATAATGCCGCGCTATAGTTATTCATAAAAGACGAACTGGTGCTTAAATCCAAATACGTCATTTTGTTAGCTATTATCTCCGCATAATCCATCGCTTCGCTTGACAAAAGGCATGCCTTTGCGCCTGAGACTGAAGTATTGCCGAGAAAAACAAAATTCTTTTCAGGAAGATCTGGTAAAAGCCCTATGTTAATTGCTGAGCGAATATTTAAAGCTGTGCCTAAGCCACCTGCAATAAAAACATGCTTTATATCAGATTTATTAAAACCAGCTTCTTTTAATAAAACTTCTATCCCTGTATATATAGCGCCTTTGGAATGCATTAAATTTTTTATATCATTCTCGTCTATTGTAATATCTTTGAGCGTGGCTGAATCCTTCGCTTCCACCAGCACAAGTTCTTTTGCACCTTCAGAATCTCTAACCTTGCAGATTTTATTTTCTTTTATTTTGCCGGAACGATCTATTATTTTATTTTTCAGAAGTTCACTTATGATATCTACTATGCCAGAACCGCAAATGCCTTTTGGCGGCAAGTTTCCAATAGTTTCTATCTCAAGAAAATTGTTTTTTATAGAAATATTCTGAATAGCGCCTTTCATGGCTCGCATTCCAGAGGTGAGTCCACCGCCTTCAAAACATGGCCCTGCTGATGTAGAACATGCCAATAACCATTCTTTATTTCCAAGCACAACTTCTCCGTTGGTGCCAAGATCTATAAAAAGAGAAATATCTTTGATTTTATACATGCCTGATGCAAGGACGCCTGCTACTATATCTCCGCCAACATAGCTGCCTATGCAAGGAAGACACATCAGTAGCCCTCTCGGGTTTATTTTTATACCTGCTTCGCTAGCCCTTATTATAGGCATAAAGTTTACAGCTGGTATGTATGGGTCTTTTCTTATTTGCGTAGGGTCTATTTTTAAAAGCAGGTGAGTCATTGTTGTATTGCCTGCAGAAATAACAGCTGTCACATCATCCAAGGTTAAGCTTGCTTCTTTTATCATGTTGTCAATAAGGCTGTTTACAGTATCTATAACTGCATGGTGTAGTTTTTCCAAGCCCTTTTCGTGCTGGGCAAAGATAATCCTAGAAATCACGTCTTCGCCAAAATCTACCTGCGGGTTATAGCTAGCCTTTGTGCCAAGCACTTTCTGAGAATTTAAATCCACAAGATAAGCCACAATAGTGGTTGTGCCAATATCCACAGCCACTCCAAAGTTCTCCCTCGACCTGTCTCCAGGCTCAATCAGTACAACCTCTGTAGTTTTATTCCTATTGCCCAGGGTAGCAGTAACTTTCCAATCGCTCTCTCTCAGAAGACGCGGCAGCCTTTTTATATTACTAAGCCCCATTTGAATTACATTGATTTCCTTGTGTTGTTTTTTTATCTCTCTTAACAACCTGTCAGCGTCTCCGGAATTATCGTCAATAGTAGGCTTCGGCAGTTTTAAAAAAATTTTTGTAGATAATGGGCCATGCTTGAAAATCTTTAAAGCAGCTTTATAATGTTCTTCTTCTATCTCCTCCACAGGCGTATAAAGGCCTGCCAAACGAGTTGTCTTTATTTCTTCCGTGAGTATCTCTAGGTCCCCAAGCATTGATTCTTCAGGAACAAGGACTTCCATATCAGATTCCGGAGTGGTCCTGCAAGCAAGCACATATCCTTCTTCGCGCTCTTTCTCAGAAATCCTTCCGCTATCTTCAGTTATATAAATGCCTTTTTTAACCACAACTTTACACCTGCCACATACGCCTTCTCCTCCACAGCTATTATATATATGTATGCCTGTTTTTAATGCAGCTGTAAGAAGATCTGTTCCTCTATCTATATAAACAGCCTTATGTTCCGGTAAAAATGTAATTCTAAATTCTTCCATAGTAAGTTAAATTTTAACACGCACTCAATGCCTGGTCAATAAGATAAATAAAAAAACCGTGTAGGTTGTCAAAAGGCAACCTACACGGTTAAGTAAACAACAGAATATATATGTTTTACTATTTCTGTATAACTTTTAACTCTGTTCCATCTGCCGGACAATATTGAACATCTGATCCGAACTGTTTTCCGCAAACAGGGCAAAATTTGGCATCCATTGAGTTGCCAATCAAGCCTCCGCCTGCCGCACCAGCAGCGCCGCCTATCAAAGCGCCTTCAGCATCATGTCCTGACTGATGGCCTATTATAGCGCCTGCTCCCGCGCCTATCAAAGTACCAATTCCTGCGCCTTTTTGGGTGCTAGTGCAACCCACAGCAATGACCAATAATAACAATAACGCTAATGCTGTATATTTTTTCATTTTACGTCTCCTTAAATTTTGTGAAACAAAATTTGATCCCGAGCCGCTCTGGTACAGCAGATATGCGGCGAGGAACTATGTTAGTAATTATAACATTTTTCTAACCCTAGTCAAGCGCAATATGACTACTTTATTATCCTTATTCTATTAGGAGGCCAATATATTAAAAACGCCTTGCCCAATAAATACTTTTTAGGCATAAACCCCCAGTATCTAGAGTCTCTACTGGAAATACTATTATCTCCAAGCGCATAATAGGCATCATTTGGAACAGTAACACTTTGGTCTTCTATTCCAAAATCTCCCCTGTTATAATATTTCTGCTTTCTCAATACAGAGTTCTCTTCCACAGGCTTGTTATTGACCAATATAGCGCCATTTGAAATTTGAATAGTTTCTCCTGGCAATCCGACTAGTCTTTTTATAAAATCCTTCTTCTTATCTTCTGGAGATATGAACACAATCACATCCCCTCTTTTTGGCTGTGTAAACCTGTATATAAATTTGTTCACCAGTATTCTGTCGCCTTCAATTAAAGTAGTCCTCATGGAACCCGTGGGTATTTTAAAAGCCTGGACCACAAACGTCCTTATTATCAATGCAAGTATCACAGCTATAATTATCGGCTCTACCCATTCCTTCATTAAATAACGCATCTTATCGTTCATATTACCCCTTTCTCCCTCCCATAAACTTGACAAACTAACAATGTCGCTTTTGTAAAGTTTATTAGATTTTTAAAACTGCTAGAAATGCTTCTTGCGGTATCTGTACCTTGCCGAACTGCTTCATCCTTTTTTTCCCCTCTTTTTGTTTTTCCCAGAGTTTACGTTTTCTGGAAATATCTCCGCCGTAACATTTTGCAGTTACATTTTTACTCATCGCTCTGACAGTTTCCCTCGCCACCACGTTATTGCCTATAGTCGCCTGTATTGCAACTTCGAACATCTGCCTTGGAATAAGCTCTCTGAGTTTCTCTGCCAGCACTCTGCCTCTATATTGAGATTTTTCTTTGTGGACAATTGATGAAAGCGCATCGCACGGCTCGCCATTTATTAATATATCTAGCTTCACAAGCCTCCCCGGCCTGTATTCGCTTATCTCGTAATCCAGAGAGCCATATCCTCTCGTCATTGATTTTATTTTGTCGTAAAAATCAACTATAAGTTCTGATAGCGGCATCTGAAAAGTAAGCTTTATCTTGTCCTGAGAAATATACTCCGTTGATTTATATTCTCCGCGCCTTGATTTTGCAAATTCAATAACCATGCTCAACGTATCATGCGGTACCATTATATAAGTAATGGCGAATGGTTCTGAAATCTCAACTATATTTTGAGGCTCAGGTAATTTACTGGGGTTATCAACTTCTACAACCTTCCCTTTTCTGTCCTTAACTTTGTAAACAACGCTCGGCGTAGTAATGACAAGATTTAGATCGTATTCTCTTTCCAATCTTTCCTGGGCGATTTCCATATGCAAAAGTCCCAGAAAACCAGCTCTGTACCCAAAACCTAATGACTGGGAATTTTCAGACTCATATACAAACGAGGAATCACTTAATTCTAATTTTTCAATAGCGTTTTTAAGAAAATCGAAATCCTTTGCATTGACAGGATAGATGCCGCAAAACACCATTGGTTTTAACTGTTTATAGCCAATTAAAGGCTTATCTGCCGGGCGCTTGGCATCAGTTATAGTATCTCCATTTTTTACATCTTTGGCTTCTTTTATCTGACAGATAGCATAACCAACCTCTCCACACGAAAGGCTATCCACAGGTTCCATTTGAGGCCTGAATATGCCTACATCCTGAACCTCATATTTTTTAGAGCTGGCCATCATAAGTATGTTCATGCCTCTTCTAATTACGCCATTTACGACCCTTACGTAAACTATTACACCCCTATAAGTATCATACGCTGAATCAAACAACAACGCTTGAAGTGTTTCATTTTCACTACCGCTTGGCGGAGGCACGTCTTTTATTATTCTTTCAAGAAGTTCTCCTATTCCAGTGCCTTCCTTAGCGCTTACAAGTATTATTTCATGGTCTTCAACGCTCAAAATGCCTTTTATCTCATTCTTAACTCTTTCAGGGTCTGCATTCTGCAGGTCAATCTTATTTATTACAGGAATTATTGTGAGTTTCTTGTCAAGCGCATGCTGCAGATTTGCAACTGTCTGAGCCTGCACGCCTTGAGCTGCGTCTACAAGAAGGACTGCGCCTTCGCAAGCTGATAAAGATTTTGAAACCTCATAGCTAAAATCAACATGCCCAGGCGTATCAATAAGATTCAACTCATAGATATCTCCGCTGGCCGCCTTATAAGACATCCTGACAGCGCTTGCTTTAATAGTAATGCCGCGTTCCCGCTCCAGATCCATATCGTCCAGAAGCTGATCTCTAAACTGTCTTTTGTTGACCGTATCTGTAAGCTGAAGTAACCTATCGGCAAGCGTGGACTTGCCATGGTCTATATGCGCGATAATACAAAAATTTCTAATCTTATTTTTATCCATTATTCATATTGCAAAAACTTGACAAAACCGTCATTGTAAGATTGTCAAGTTTCTACATGCTTAATGCTAGGTTTTTGCCGAAATCTAGGTATGAGCTAGCTATCTTTTCGCTGGGGGCTTCTGCGTATATCCTTAAAATTGGTTCAGTTCCTGATAACCTCAAAATCAACCAGCTGTTATCTTCCATTATAAATTTATTACCATCAGAAGACTTTGTTTCTTTTACATTTTTTCCGCAAATATTTTTTGGCGGATTAGTTTTTAATAGTTCCATCAATTTTTTCTTTTTCTCATCGGGATAATCCATGTCTATCCTGCGATAATGAAATGCGCCGTATTCTTTTTCAACATCCTTTAATATTTCCAGTATTCCTTTTTTTCTATGCGCCATCATTTCCACAAGCAGCGTGCCGAGAAGCATGCCATCTCTTTCAGGCATATAATTTTTTACTCCTATACCACCCGACTCTTCTCCGCCGATAAGGATATCTTCGTCCAGCATAAGCCTGCAGATATACTTAAATCCTACAGGAGTTTCATAAAGCTTTAGATTGTATTTTTTAGCGATAAGGTCTATGAGAGTGGTATTGGAAATTGTTTTCACCACTCCGCCTTTCCAATGCCTATCTTCTATAAAGTGGAGCAATAAAAGCGCCATTATCTGGCCCGCTCCCATAAATTTTCCGCCAGGTATAACTGCGCCTATCCTATCTGCGTCCCCATCATTTACTATGCAAATATCATATTTTGCTTTTTTATCTTTCATTGCCGAAAAAGTTGCCTCTAGATTTTTTGGAATAGGCTCGGGATTTACTCCTCCGAACAAAGCATCTCTTCCTGTCCTCATCTGGGTAATTTTTATTTTTGTGCCTTTAAGTATCTCAGAAATATAACCATCTCCTACGCCATGCATGCAATCAACCAACACGTTAACTTTTGCATTTTTTAAATGCTTGAGATCGACATAAGACCTCACGAATTTCATGTAGTCTTTTTTCAAATCTGTAAGCTCTATCATGCCTGATTCTACGCCTTTTTTAAATTCCACGGACTGCACGGGATTTTTAGCCAACAGCGCTTCCACTGACTTTGTAATTCCTTCGTCAGCAGTTCCTGCGTAAGACGCTTTTATTTTCAGGCCATTATAATACGGAGGATTATGGCTTGCCGTCAACATCAGACCGCCTGATAATTTTTTATTTTTTATGGCAAAACTTACCAGAGGCGTTGGAACAGCTTTATCTGAGAGCAAAACCTTGATCCCATTAGCCGCAAGAACCTCTGCCGCAAGCTCAGCGTATTTTTCGGATAAAAATCTCCAATCATAGCCGATCACAAAAACCGCGTCTTTCGCTTTAAAATAGTCTGCGACTGCTTGCGAAGCTATCCTTAAATTTTCGAATGTAAAATCCTGTGATATGATTGCCCGCCAACCGTCTGTTCCGAATTTAATACCCATCTTGTTATCCTTTCTTATCAATCCGTTCCCAGAACGGGATAATTATCCCGTTCTGGGAACGGGAGAGGTTTTAACCACGCAATTTTTTCACAGCTTCTTTTTTATCTTTTGCACCAAAAAAATACGTTCCTGCCACCAATATATTCGCGCCTGCATCAATAACTAATCTAGCATTCTTGTCATTTATACCGCCGTCTACTTCTATATTTCCGGAATAAATTTTCTTCAAGGCTTTTATTTTTGGCAATACGCTTTCTATGAAACTCTGGCCTCCGAATCCAGGATGTACTGACATAAATAAAACCATATCAACATCTTTAAGTACGCCCTCTATGCATAAAGACGAATAAGGGTTTAAAGATATTCCTGCCTTTTTCCCAAAAGACCTGATTTGCGCCAGCACTTTTTTTACGACCGCCTCATCTATCTTATCAGTAGTTTTAGACATGCCTTTACTTAGCTCTACGCCCCCTACTCTCTGCCCTCTGTCATATGCTTCAGCATGAATAGTTATAATATCGCTTCCAGCTTCTGCAAAATCTTTAATAAATTTATGAGGCGCCTCTATCATTAAATGCACATCTAAAATCATTTTAGTGCATCTCCTTACAGCCTCAACTATCAAAGGCCCTATTGTAATATTCGGAACAAAATTGCCGTCCATTACATCAATATGTATCATATCAGCTCCTGAATTTTCAATCTTT
This sequence comes from Candidatus Omnitrophota bacterium, assembly GCA_026387215.1. Classification (GTDB taxonomy): domain Bacteria; phylum Omnitrophota; class Gorgyraeia; order Gorgyraeales; family Gorgyraeaceae; genus UBA10183. Next base: position 248 of record JAPLMC010000020.1, on the reverse strand, counting down.
TTTATCTCATCTTTAAGATTTGTAAAATCAGCTGATAATAGGCTTGGGGCAACTAAAATATCTCTTTTCATTGCGTCTCCTCTAAATCTTGAATACTAAACTTGAAATCCAGAATAAATTCGAGTTCCGAATTTTATAACACGAGCTCTTTTTCTATTTCTTTCTGCTCTTTATCTGTGAATTCCCCTATTATAGCTATGTTTAGGCCGGAGCTGTTGAATATACTTTTACTGACGCACTTGATATCA
>JAPLMC010000034.1:2919-4862 GCA_026387215.1 Candidatus Omnitrophota bacterium | reverse complement strand
TTCATTAATTCTTCTATAGCTTCATGAGTGTTCTCTACGTAGTATTGTTCTATTGCATCTTGAACCTCTTTGTTAGAAGAAATAATGATACCTATATCAAGACCTGTAATAGCCTTCAGGTCATCGACTGAAAATATATTTAATGGATCCGACATTGCAATAGTAAGCATATTGCCGACCTTTGAAACAGGTATTATCTGATATTTATTTGCCACATCATGAGGAATAAGCTTTAAAAGTTCCGGATCTATTTTAAAGCGCGCCAAAGATATTGGAGGAATACCAAGGCCCTGACTCAGGATTGACACCAAGTCTTTTTCTGTTATAAAACCTGATTTAACAAGGATATCTTTAAGAGAACCACCATTTTCTTTTTGGATTCTCAATGCCTTATCCAGCTGAGACTTTGATATGACTTTGTTATTTATCAGTAATTCTATCAGGCGTTCTTTAAGTGAATACATCTAACCACCTCAACCTACGCAGTAACCTACGCGGTTACCGCGTCGGTTACCGCGTAGGTTACTGCAGGTAAAGTTTTAAACTATAAGTTTATAGTTATTTATAATATTTCTCTATCGCTTTTTTTATATCGCTCGCTGTGCTTACGAAAAGTTGCACATACAAACCTGATAAAAGCACGATATCTTCTACCGCCTGATTATTTAAAGGGTTTGCCATTGCTATTGTGAGATTACCACCTATCTTATCCAGAGGTATCAGGCAATATTGTATTGCAACATTTTTAGGAACTATCTTAACAATTTCAGAGTCTACTTCGTAATTTTCGAGCGGCAAATACGGAAAACCGTACTGAGCTGTTATAGCCTGGGCAATTGCCTCTTCGCTCACATAGCCTAAATCAACCAGAACCTGGCCTATTAATCCACCTTTATTTTTCTGAATCTCCAATGCATGATTAAGCCGGTCCTTGGTTATAAGACCTATTTCGAATAAAAGTTCTCCCAATTGTTTTAAATTAGTTCTATTTGCCATATATTCAGCTGTAAGTTTAAGCCTATAAGCCTGAAAAAATTGTTTTTTGCAATTTCTTATAGCTTACGAAGCTTAGAGCTATTTTTTGTCTCTAAGCATTCTCTCCAGATCCTGTACCTCTGTAGTATTTGCCAACGCCTCTTTTTCCGATATATCGCCTTTTTTACAAAGCTCAAAAAGAGCCTGATTCATAGTCTGCATATTATCCTTCTGGCCTGTTTGAATCACAGAATATACTTGATGAATTTTTGATTCTCTTATCAAACTTTTCATAGCATGATTTGCAATAAGAACTTCCACAGCAAGGACTCTGCCTTTTCCACTCTTGCGCTGTAAAAGCTGCTGAGAAAGAACTCCCGTCAATACAAAGGAGAGTTGAGTCCTAACCTGCGCCTGCTGCCTTGAAGGAAAGACGTCTATAATGCGATTTATTGTCTGAGAGCTATCTGAAGTATGGAGCGTTGCAAAAACAAGATGCCCTGTCTCTGCTATTACAAGCGCTGCTTCTACCGTTTCCAAGTCCCTCATTTCACCTATCAGAATAACATCAGGGTCTTCTCTAAGAACATGTTTTAACGCCCGCGAAAACGTATGTGTATCAAATCCAACTTCTCTTTGGTCTATTATAGATTTTTTATTAGAATGCATATATTCTATAGGATCTTCTATTGTTATTATATGGCAATCTCTATTAATATTTATATAATCAATCATAGAAGCAAGGCTTGTAGATTTTCCGCTTCCTGTTGCGCCCGTGACAAGTATCAGGCCTTTCTGCCTATTACAAAAATCCTGGACTACATTTACAGGAAGGCCGCATTCCTGGAAACTCATTATCTTAAAAGGAAGCGCCCTAATAGCAGCGCCTACGCAACCTCTTTGAAAGAATACATTTACCCTGAACCTGCTTAAACCTTTTATAGTGAATGCAAAATCCAGTTCTTTAT
>JAPLMC010000034.1:0-2852 GCA_026387215.1 Candidatus Omnitrophota bacterium | reverse complement strand
TTCTGCTCATCTGTAAGAATAGAATACACCAGACTTTTCACTGAAGCTGTATCCAATACCGTGCTATCAATAGGCACAAGGCTCCCATCCAGTCTCATATGCGGAACAGTATCTACTCCTAAATGTAAATCAGAAGCTCCTTCTTGAACAGCATCTCTTAATAACTGGTTCAAATCCTTTGCCATTTTATACCCCTTTCCGCATGCAAGTAACTTAAAAACGTATTGTATTTTAAAACTCGCGTTATCAAACTACTACTCTATTTTTGCCAAGCGGCTTGGTGCTACGCACAAGCCTTTCTGCCTTTTCCATAAGCTCGTCTGCTGTAGAACCATCTATTGGATTCTCGCTAACACCTATACTAACAGTCAGTTTATTGTCAGACTTTACTCGCTTCCAAATCTCTTCCTCTATCTTTTTCCTTATTTCCTCTGCAATATGAGTAGACTGCCTTTTATTTTTCTCCGGCAATATTACTGCAAATTTGTCGTCACGCAAACGTCCTACTTTATCAATTTCTATCACAGAACTTTGCAAAATAGTGCCAAGCGCTTTTAAAAACGCCTCTGATTTCTCTTCACCATAAGTTTTATAAAAATTCTTAAAATCATCTATGTCCACCAAAAGATATCCGCAAGGCCTCTGATATACAAGAGCTCTTTTTATTTCTTCGTCCAGCCTGGTTTTCATGTAATTATAATTATAAAGGCATGTCACTTCGTCTTTTATGGCAAGCTCTTTTGATTTTCTAGCAAGAATATCATTTTCAAGCGCTATAGAAATCTGCTTGGCAAATACCTTTAGAAGCTCTTTTTCATCATCTGTGAAAATAAAATCTTTTTCATTATTCCCTACTATAAGCATCCCACATAATTTACCAGCGGATGTCACTGGCATACCGGCAATATTTTCTAATCCTAACTTTCCTGCTAAAATATCAGAAGATAATTCAGACTGTTTTAATATTAATCCGAATACTTTATTTTCTTCAATATTGCAACTATATGCCGCAGTATATCCTTTTAAGCTTTCATCCGCAAGTATCAATAATACTGCGAAGTTATTTTCTATGTCCGATACTTTCTGCGTTATGAAACTCAATATGCTGTGCAGCTCTTTTGAAGATGAAATAAGATTCCCTATCTGTAAAAGCCCTGAGAGAGCAAGAACCTTTTTATTTATATCCAGATTTATAAGTTTTGTCCTCTCTTCATAGCCCTTTAATTCTTCCATGTTTTCTTTTATTTGCTGAGTCATGATATTAAGAGATCTGCTTAGGTCTCCTACCTCATCTTCCCGGATTATATTTATGCTTTTTGTTGTATCTCCCTCTGCTATTATTCTTGCCTCTTCTGCCATCTTTATAACAGGATCTATCATTTCTTTTGTAACATAAAGGCCTAATATAGATATCACTATACATGTAAACAATATAAAACTTATATTGCCTAAAGTAAGTCCAAAAAATAAATTTATATTAGGGACAATATATATCATTACGACCCAAGCGCATACCAATATAGGAATAAGAGACATCAAAGAAAAAGCTATCATGGTTTTATATCTCAAACCTTTTGGAACCATTGATAGCTCTTTTAATAACTTCAACATATATGTCTCCAAATTTTGCTTTGCAAAATTTGATCCCGAGTCCACCTCGCCATCGCTTTACGATGGCAGACGAGACAAGAGACCTAACTAATTCAAAGTATACAATACAATCATTGCAAGTTCAAGACTTACCTGATATAAGCCACGTAAATTATTTTATAAATTCCCATGGCAAACTTTCATTTGCTGCCTTCTTCTTTAAATAAACTTCTGGATCAACGCCTGTTTCCTGAAAGGCCTGATTCCATAAATTATAATTAAAATGTTCTGTCCATGCCTGAAGCCTTAGGCCTTTCTCCCATGCCTTTAATATAACTTTCCCCACGTTTTTATCGCCTCTGGCCAATATTGCCTCAATGTGACTGGTCTCTGGACTATGAAAATCTGCCTTCACTCTTGAGTATAGAACAGAAAACCTGGAACTTAAATATTTCTGTTTTTCTTTTAAAATTTCAAGACTCTCCATTCCTTCCCTTTCGAAATCAGAATGCGGTTTTGGTATAAAAGGACTTACGCTTAAGTTCACATTTTTTATTTTTCCTGCCAGGCTTACTATTGCATCTAGGTCCTCATTTATTTCTCCAGGAAGGCCTACCATAAAATACAGCTTCACTTTTTTCCATCCGGAATTTAACGCTAGTCTAGATTTTTCTATAATTTCTGCATCTTGTATTTTTTTATTCAACATATGCCTAAGGCGTTCACTACCTGCCTCAGGAGCAAATGTAAGCCCAGCTCTTCTCAGCGTATCCATGCCACTGCGCTCTTCAAAAGTGCCTACCCTTAAAGATGGAAGCGATATTTTTACGCCAAGCGATTTGAATTTCTCCTGCAATTTACTAGCAAGTTCTTCAATATGCGGATAATCCCCTGACGAAAGGGATAATAAGGATATTTCCTCGTATCCGGTGCTCTTTACAGACTCCTCCGCTATTTCCATTATCCTTTTTACAGACCGAATTCTTAAGGGATGAAAAATTTTACACGCCTGGCAAAATTTGCATTCATGGGGACAACCACGCATTATCTCTATCCCAATTCTATCATGCACTATCTGTATATATGGAACAATTATATTTGTAGGAAAATAAGAACCGTCCAAATCTTTGACAATACGTTTTTTTATTGCGCTGGAATGACCGAGGACATAAACTCCTTCTATTTTTGCAAGCTCTCTAAGCGCTGCGTCTCTAGACCTGTGATTTGCAACCTGCAACTTGCAAACCACATTTATTATTTCC
>JAPLMC010000065.1 GCA_026387215.1 Candidatus Omnitrophota bacterium | reverse complement strand
GAGATTCGAGATCAATTTTTGCTTCGCAAAAATTGGGAGGATAATATGAAACCGTTTTATTTTGCTATATTGGCTGCGCTTGTGTGGGGTATAGCGCCTGTGATAGAAAAGATAGGACTTAAGAATATAGAACCGCTATCAGGGGTAATGGTGCGTTCATCAGGCATTATTTTAGGCGTTGTTATTATGAGCCTGTGCAATATCAACATATTTAAATCAGCGCTGAAAGCTGATCCGAAGACCATGCTGTTTTTATTTGCGGGAGGTATTCTTGCAAGCATACTTGGCCAGATATTTTTCTATAATGCACTTAAGCAGGGAGAAGTATCCAAAATGGTTCCTATTGCAGCTACCTACCCTTTAGTTTCTTTTTTATTAGGCCTTCTGTTTTTCGGGGAAAGTTTTACTGTTCTTAAAGGGTTGGGCATGCTTTGCGTAATACTGGGCGTATTTTTGCTGAGATAAATAGCAACTGTTTATATTAAATGCAGCTTTCCAGCAGATTTTCGCACCTTATTGCCTATTTCTTTAAGTTATGCTAATATGATACATAATATATGAAAAATATCAAAATAGCTGTAGGCCAGATAAATACTGTAGTAGGAGACCTCAAGGGCAATTCCAGCAGGATATTGTCCTTGATAAAAGAGGCGATTTCCAAGGATATTGATTTAATTGTATTTCCAGAGCTCAGCATAACAGGCTATCCGCCCGAGGACCTTCTTCTGAAGAGACATTTTATAAAAGGGAATATCAAATACCTAAAGAAAATAGTCCATAAAACAGGCAATGTGATAGCTATAGTAGGATTTGTAGATGAGAAAAAAGGAAATATTTACAATAGCGCTGCAGTTATAAGCAATAAAAAAATAATTTATGTGTATCATAAGATGCATTTGCCTAATTATGGTGTTTTCGATGAGAAAAGATATTTTTCCCCGGGCGTTAATAATCAGCTGATAAAGATAAAAGATCTGCTTTTTGCGGTGAATATATGCGAAGATATATGGGTGGAGAGCAAAGAACATAGGGCAGAGGATGTTTTGAAGAAAGCGAATTTTTTGGTGAACATATCCGCTTCGCCATATAATATTGATAAGATTAAGGAGCGCGAAAGAGTAATCGGACAAAAGGCAAAAAAATTCAAGATACCTATAGTTTATTGTAATCTTATTGGTGGCCAGGATGAGCTGGTGTTTGACGGGAGAAGCGCTTTATTTGGAAAAGACGGATCGATTATTGTGGAAGCAAAGGCTTTTGAAGAAGATTTGTTAATATTCGATTTATGCTCCGGAAAAGAGACAGTGAAAACAAAGCCAAAGATTAGTCTTACCTCCAGAGAGGAGGAGATATATTCCGCTCTTTTATTGGGCGTAAAAGATTATGTTCTCAAAAATAAGTTTAGCAAAGTTGCTCTTGGCTTAAGCGGGGGCATAGATTCTGCGTTAGTTGCGTGTATTGCCAAAGATGCGCTTGGCAGGGGGAATGTCCTCGCTCTTGGTATGCCGTCTAGGTATTCTTCAGCCAATACGCAAAAAGATGCGGAAATAATAGCCAGGAATCTTGGCATAAAATTTCGTAAAGTACCGATAGATAATATCTTCAGTTCTTATTTAGATACGTTGAAGCTGCATTTCAAAGGCGTAAAACCCAATATAGCAGAGGAAAATATCCAAGCTAGAATTAGAGGCAATGTACTTATGGCGTTTTCTAATAAATTCGGATACCTGGTGCTTAATACAGGTAATAAAAGCGAAACAAGCGCCGGATACTGCACTCTTTACGGAGATATGGCAGGCGGGTTTAGCGTAATAAAAGATGTACCCAAGAGGCTTGTCTATGAGCTGGCAGAATATGTTAATAAAAAGGAAGGCAAGGATATTATACCTAGAAGCGTTTTTAAAAGAGCTCCTACAGCTGAATTGAGGCCAAATCAGAAAGATCAGGATACTCTTCCGCCTTACGATTTTTTAGACAGGGTTATAGATCTTTATGTTGAGAAAAATAAAGGGTTTGAAGACATAGTGAAAAAGATGGGATGCAAAGATGTTGTTAAAAAAGTGTTAAATATGATAGACTCTAGCGAATACAAGCGCCGCCAGGCTCCTCCAGGCGTAAAGATTACGCCTATGGCATTTGGAAAAGACAGGCGCATGCCTATAACAAATAAATTTACGCCTTGTTAAACTTTAACATGCAGTGCATATTATAAATGAGGTTATGTATGGCAAGCTTGACCAGAGAAAAAACATTTATAGGAACGGTTTATAGATTAAACAGGTTGCTTATTGTCTTGGGTATATTTTTCTTTATATATTTTCTACTTAACCCTGAGGTAAATGTATATTTATTTTTACTAGCGCTTTTGAACATGGCATTCAGTTTACTTTCCTATAAGCATTTAATGATAACCGATAGGCTTGCTGATGAACTCGAGCGTGCGCGAACGTCTCTAGGAAATATTAGCAAAGAAATCCGAGAGATACATCAAGATTAAATGTTCAGAAAAAGCCTAGTTTTTATATTCATTATATTTTTAAACGCAAATCTTTTTGCAAAAGAAGTTATTCATATTACTGCATATTCTGCAGTGCTTATGAATACTTGGAATAAAAAGGTCATCTATTCCAAAAATCCTCATGTCAAGCTTGCGCCTGCCTCTACTACAAAGATAATGACAGCCCTTGTTGTTTTGAAAAAATCAGAACTTAATAAAAATGTAAATGTATCAACTTGTGCAACGTGCATGCCTCCCAGTAGAGTGGGTATTAAAAAAGGCGAAGTTTATTCAACGGAGGATATGCTCAAGGCAGCGCTGCTCAATTCCGGCAATGATGCCAGCGTAGCTCTAGCTGAAAGCGTGGCTGGCACGGAAAAGGATTTTGTAAAGATAATGAATGATATGGCTAGAAAAATTGGATGCCGCAATACAAATTTCAAAACTTCTAACGGGTTGCCGGCAAAAGGGCAATATTCTACGGCGTATGATCTGGCATTGATAATGCGCGAGGCGGTAAAAGACAAGAGGCTTCTGGATATACTTCAGATAAAGGAAACGGAGATAATAGAGTTAATAAGCGGAAGACGTATAAAATTAAGAAATCATAATAAGGGCTTGTGGAAGAACGCATCTTATCTGATGCTTGGGAAAACAGGATATACCGTAAGGGCAAAACAATGTTTTTTGGGCTATATTAGTTACGATAAAAGGCATAATTTAATAGTGGTAATGCTGAAGGGTAAAAAATTATGGCCTGACTTGAAAGAACTGGCGGAGAAAGGCAGGAAATTATTTTGAAAACGAAATATGCCGTATTTAAATGGATCCTATTTCTCGCTGTAGTTTTAGCTGTAGTGTGCTCAGAGAATTCTTATGCTGCGCCTTGCTATGGGACGCATATGCCTAAGGAAAAGCAATGGATATTGGGGTTACAGGGAAATTTTCTTATAGATAGAAATCTAAAAGATAGCCAAGGCTCTACTAGCGGTAATAGATATTTTTTAACAAGCTCTTTAGGTGTATTTGACTGGATTTGTTTTGACGGGAAAATAGGAGTAGGAGACGTGGCTTGGCATAATCCTGATCCAGGAAATTTGAGCTACAACACAAATTTTGCAGGCGCGTACGGTTTCAGGATAAAGGGATATGAAAATAAAGATTTTGGCATAAAGTCTGTAATTGGTTTTCAGCATATAAGCGTTCATCCTCGGACTACTTATCCAGCAAGCGATAAACATAGGGTTATTATAGACGAATGGCAGGGATCAGTGTTGATTTCAAAAGATATAGGTAATTTTACGCCCTATCTTGGCGCAAGGTATGGAACAGTTGATTTTATAAAATGGATAAATGAGCACGACAGGAAGCGCATTAAATCTGAAAAGATGTGGGGAGTTGTGATAGGCCTGGATTATCTGGTTGCGAAAGATACAAGGTTAAATATAGAGGGAGATTTTATTGACGGGGAAGAGGTTTCTCTAGGGATAAGCAGGGATTTTTAAACCACCTCAACCTACGCGGTAACCGCGTAGGTTGAGGTGGAGGCAGTTACCGTGCTTTGGTTAGAATGGTTGTAAATGCGTTTTTGAGGTAATGTATTTTTGGTTTTTTAAAATTTATTTCTATATATTTTTTAGCTTCGCCAAGATTTCCAAAGAATAAAAACGGAAGACCTTTATTTTTATAGATATAAGCTTTTTCTGATATAAAACCTAATTTTGCTTTTCTAAGGGCTTTTGCGACCATATAGGCGCGGTGTTCTCCTGCAAGGCATCCGCTTTTTCTGATTTCGGATATAGTTTTTTCAGGGTCTTTCATTTCAAGCATCTTTTTCATGAAACGCTTCTCGCCCAATCCTTTTCCAAAACCTTCCTGGAGGCTTGCTTTTACAAGTATCAGGGAATTTTTTCTTATTACAGGAATCCTAGTGTCTGCTATATAGTTAAATATGCGCGATGCTTGGTATATGTTTACGCCTTTTTCAGCAGGTATATTGCATATAACCACGTCAATAAATTTGCATATCTTTTTTTCAAATATTTTTTGCGAATACCGGACAGCGTCAATGAAACATCTCTTCGGGCTACCTTCGAATATTTTCAATATATTTCCGTTTTTATCGTTTATTATATTCACAGAATATTTTATGGGCAGGCGTGAAGAGACCTCCTGTATAAAATTTTGGAAAAGATTATTTTTTAAAGAACATATTCTTGTTCCTAGATGGTCAAGAAATCTTGGATGATGTGTGGAGTTTATTGTTTTTTCTCCAGCAAGCCCTATTGATATGACTTTCACGCCTCCGCTATAGCCTGCATAAAGATGTGGTTCCACTACTCCTATAGTTACTATATATTCAGCATTTTTTAATTTTTTATCCAGGTATATAGGTATTCCTCTTTTTGACCTGCCTGAATAAAATACGTTTTTATAGTCGTGCGATGATAGCTTAACACTATCTGCAATATTACCGAGATTATCTTTTAATTCTTGATGGGTTGGTTTTCTGTGGAGTCCTGTTCCTATAAGTATTTCCATATCCTTATTGCTTAAACCTTTTTTATTAAGCTTATATAAAATATGGGGCAATACTTTTTTTAAATGCGCTTCGCGCGTAAAATCAGGGACAGCTATGATGATTTTCATTTTAATAGTTCTTTGGGGAATATGTTATCGAGCCCTAATATGCAGGATGGGTCTAGCGATTTTTTAAGAAGGGCCATCTGCTTTAGATTGTTCTTCCCGTACATTATTTCAAGAAATTGGTGTTTTAATTTTCCTATACCGTGTTCCGCTGAAACAGTTCCGCCAAATCCAACGGCCTTTTTTACGAATTCCATATAGACAAGCCTGCTTTTTTTAAATTCTTCCTCTGTCCTGGGAAGCATATTTACATGCATATGGCTTTCTCCAATGTGTCCGAATATCAAATAGTCTATTCCAGAGGAGGTGAGTTTTTCTTTGTAGAATTTCAGCATTTCTTTAAAGCATTTATCGGGCACTGCTATGTCAGTCCCAACCTTCGGCATTTTATTCTTTTTTACAATTTCATTTACAGAGTCCGGAAGAGCGTGTCTTAGTTCTTTTAGTTTTGCTCTTTCTTTGTCGGAATCCGCAAAGTACGAATCTTCCATCAGAGCGTTGTGTTTTTCGAGTAGCTTAGTCCATAAGTCTATGATCTCTGACTCAAATTCTTTTTTATAATCCTGCTCAAAATATATAAGGCCTTTTGCGCATTTTGGTATGTTAGGGTACTTTATTCTTAAGAGTGAAAGAGAATTTGAGTCCATGTATTCCAGAGACATTGCCATATATGTTTTTGCATCTTTTACAAAATTTATCGCGTCATCTTCAGAAGAAAAGAAGCTAAAAAAACTCATTATCTCTTCCGGTTTCTCCCCCAGCGCTATATCAACTTCAAGTATGAAGCAAAGGGTTCCTTCGTGGCCTATGAATAAATCTAAAAGGTCCATATCGTCTTTTATGTAATAGCCCGCGGCAGTTTTTATATCAGGCATTGAATAATCCGGAATTCTTATGTTCATTTCTTTATCTTTTAATTTGAGCTGGAATACTGAACCTCTTTTTATAAAGTAATCTCCGCGCTTTATATCGATAATATGTCCTGTAGAGAGAAGAACTTTCAGTCTTTTTATATAATTACGCGTAGGACCATATTTAAACCCTCTTGCTCCTGAAGCGTTTGTGGATATAGTTCCTCCGAGAAACGCGTTAGGTTCTGTAGGATCAGGGAGATAAGTGAGACCTTTTTTCGAGAGTTCGTTTTCAAGGTCAGAAAGTCTTACGCCTGGTTCTATTGTTGCGGTAAGGGAGTCTTTATTTATATCTATGATTTTATTTAATTTTTCTGTAGCAATTACCCATCCGCCAAAAGGTATTCTTGCGCCTGTAACTCCTGTGCCGCCTCCAGATATTGTTACGGGGATATTTTTAGCGCTTGCTTCCAGGAGGATGTCCCTGGCTTCTTTTTCATTTTCAGGTAATATGACTCTATCGGCATAACCGCCCAGAAGGCCTGAATAGTCTTCGAAATAACCCTTGATAATATCAGCATCTGTCTTTATAATCATAAGTATAATTTAACATATAAGCATGGTAAAGTAAATAATAGGTTTTAACATGGACAATATTTTAAGCGTATTAATAGGGCTTGTGGCAGGGATGTCCTCTGGTTTTTTCGGCATAGGAGGAGCTGTAATATTAATCCCTGTTCTAATCTATGTTTTCAAATTTTCCCAGCACCTTGCCCAGGGCACAGCGCTTGCTGCGCTTCTTCTGCCAGTTGGAATATTAGCGGTTATAAAATATTATAAGGCAGGGAATGTAAATATAAAGGT
>JAPLMC010000114.1 GCA_026387215.1 Candidatus Omnitrophota bacterium | reverse complement strand
TGTTGCGTATGTATTTTTTTAAATCATTCATTTTGACCGCCCTAACTTCGTAGTAGGTCCGCCTACGGCGAAACATCTACGAAGGTTTTTATCTTTGGCGCGAAGCTACGCTTCGCTACTCCACTAGGTTAATATTCTCCCATTTCTCCGGTTTTTTGCATTATAAACATTCGCAATTTTTCCAGAGCTGCGCTTTCTATCTGCCTGACCCTTTCCCTTGTGATGCCGAACATCTTTGCTGTTTCGCCTAAAGTATGAGTAGTTCCATCATTCAAGCCAAACCTTAGATCCAAGATTTTTTTCTCGCGCTCATTCATGCGATCCAGCAGTTGAACAACCCTTTCTCGGCGCAGATTATCGGTAACATTGTCCGTAGGAGATAAGCTGGAATTATCCTCAATAAGGTCTATAAACTGCCCTGCGCTTTCATCGCCAATAGGCGCGTCAAGAGAAGAAATCTTAGTAGCTGCTTCACTTATTTCCCGTATCTTCCCCATAGAAAGTTTCATGAGCTTAGCAACTTCTTTTGTTTTGGGTTTCCTGCCATATTTCTGTGTCAGCTGCTCAGTAACTCTCTTCCATCTATTGATTATCTCAGTCATGTAAACAGGTATTCTTATAGTTTTTCCCTGATTTGCAATGGCTCTTGTAATGTATTGCTTAATCCACCACGCTCCATAAGTAGAGAACCTGTAGCCTTTGTCAGGATTATATTTCTTAACCGCTTTCATAAGGCCAAGATTCCCTTCTTCTATCAGATCCATTATCGGAACACCCAGTTTTGAATATCGCTTGGCAATATTAACGACAAGTCTCAGATTCGCCTGAATCATCCTTTTTTGAGCGTGAACATTGCCCGCCCTTACTTTTTTAGCAAGAGATACTTCTTCCGCGGCAGTTAAAAGAGGTGTCTCTTTTATCGCTTTTAAATAAAGTTTTATGGCATCCATAGTATCCTTTTGATTGGCTGATGCTCTCTAAGTACGTTAGGTTCTGGTGCTCCTATGTATTTTATCTACTTCTTACCGCTGCCTGTGCTGCTGCAAGACGCGCTATCGGAACTCTGAAAGGCGAACAACTTACATAGTTCATGCCCACCCTATGACAAAATTCTACTGATTTAGGTTCTCCGCCATGCTCTCCGCAAATCCCAACTTTCAGGTCTTTACGCGTTTTCCTTCCACGCTCAATAGCTATCTTTATAAGTTCTCCAACGCCGTCCTGATCAATTGTCTGGAATGGGTCATTGGGTAAAATATTTTTCTCGAGATAAGCAGATAAGAAACCGCCCATGTCGTCCCTCGAAAAACCAAAGCTCATCTGAGTAAGATCATTGGTACCGAAAGAGAAAAACTCAGCGTCTTCTGCGATACGGCCTGCCATAAGAGCCGCCCTAGGAATCTCAATCATCGTGCCAAACATATAAGGTATTTTCTTTACCTTATACTTGACAATGACTTCTTTGTAAATTTTTTCCACAAGAATTTTTTGGTCTATTAATTCATTTTTATCGCATACGACAGGAACCATTATCTCAGGAGAAACTTGCTTGCCAGCCTGAATAAGTTCACACGCTGATTCAAGTATCGCACGCACCTGCATCTCGGTCACTTCAGGATACGTAACTCCTAATCTCACTCCGCGATGGCCCATCATAGGATTTGACTCGCGTAAGTTTGTTGCCCTCTTTTCTAACTCTTCCAAAGATATATCAAGGCTCTCGGCTAGTTCTTTTAACTTTGCTTCCTCGTGTGGTATAAATTCATGAAGAGGCGGATCTAAAAGCCTGATCGTAACAGGATATCCTTCCATTGCCTCAAGCGTGCCTTTTATGTCGCTCTTTACGTGTTTAAAAAGTTCCGCCAAAGCCGCTTTTCTTTCTTCCACAGTCTTGGAAACTATCATTTTTCTTAATTTAAAAAGGGGCTCTTCTGAACCTTTGCCATAAAACATATGCTCTGTCCTGAAAAGACCTATGCCTTCCGCGCCAAACGCACGAGCTTTATTCGCATCGCTAGGAGTCTCAGCATTGGTCCTAATTTTCAATTTTCTAATAGAATCGCATATCTTTAGAAATTTATTGAAAACTTCATTCTCTTCCGTAGCGTCCATCATAGGGAGTTTACCTTCATACACATAACCTTTTGTTCCGTTAAGCGTAATCCAGTCGCCTTCCTTATAGGTCTTTCCACCCACAGAAAACTGTTTTGAATGTGCGTCCACTGTTATGCTTCCGCATCCTACGATACAGCACTTACCCCAGCCTCTTGCGACAAGAGCTGCGTGCGAAGTCATGCCACCTCTGACAGTAAGTATCGCCTCAGCCGCCCTCATACCTTCAACATCTTCAGGATTTGTTTCTTCGCGAACAAGAATTACTTTTTTGCCTTCTTTTTTCCATTTAACAGCTTCTTCTGCTGTAAATACTGCCTGTCCGCCTGCCCCTCCAGGGCCTGCAGGCAAGCCTTTTGCAATAGGCTTGCTGAGTTTTTCTGTCTTAGGGTCAATTATAGGATGCAATAATTCATCCAGCTGATCCGGAGTGACTCTCATTACAGCAGTTTTTGAGTCTATAAGTTTTTCTTTTACCATATCTACTGCCATTCTTACAGCGGCAGGCCCGTTCCTTTTGCCTGAACGGCACTGAAGCATAAAAAGTTTATCTTTTTCAATGGTAAATTCAATATCCTGCATATCTTTGTAATGTTTTTCCAGCCTTTTTCTTATATCGCAGATCTCTTTGTAAATCACAGGCATAAATTTTTCAAGCCTTACAAGCTCTTTATTGTGCTCGCTTGTAGAGTATTCATTTATTGGGGCAGGCGTCCTTATGCCAGCCACAACATCCTCGCCCTGCGCATTTACAAGATATTCGCCATAAAAATCGTTTTCGCCATTGCCAGGATTTCTTGTAAACGCAACGCCTGTGGCGGAATCATTTCCCATATTTCCAAAAACCATTGTCTGCACGTTTACCGCCGTGCCCCAGGCGTCAGGAATATTCTCAATTTTCCTGTAAGAAATAGCGCGTTTGCCGTTCCATGATGCAAATACAGCGCTTATTCCTCCCCATAATTGTTCATAATGGTCATCTGGAAAATCTTTTTTAAGCGTTTCTTTTATTTTTTTCTTAAACTCAGCACAAAGTTGTTTTAAATCTTCGGCATCTAGGTCGGTATCGCTTTTAACGCCTTTTTTATGCTTTACGCCATCCATAATTCTTTCGAGCTGTTTGCGTATTCCCATATCGCCTTCAGGCTCAACACCAGCTGCTTTTTCCATCACGACGTCAGAATACATCATTATAAGGCGCCTGTATGCGTCATAAACAAACCTCTCATTCTTAGTCTGATTTATAAGACCAGGTATTGTTTTTTCAGTAAGACCTACGTTTAAAACTGTTTCCATCATGCCAGGCATTGATTTGCGAGCGCCTGAACGCACAGAGACTAAAAGCGGATTATTAACGTCTCCGAAACCCTTTTCCATTAACTTCTCAACCTTTACAAGATTCTTCTCAACCTCTTCCCTGAGGCCTTTTGGATACTTTCCTTTATTCTTATAATAGTGTATGCATATTTCTGTTGTAATTGTAAAACCAGGAGGGACCGGGAGCTTTAAATCCTTATGGCCTGCCATCTCCGCAAGGTTTGCACCTTTGCCTCCTAAAAGATTTTTCATGCTTTCATTTCCGTCTGCTTTTCCACCACCAAAAAAATAAACCATTTTACTCATTTTGTTTCTTTCCTTCCTTTCTATTGTTTATCAAACCACGATCTGTGGCAACATTGCCAGATCAGCTACGTCGTTTGTGTAAAGCTTATTAATTGCCTGCATCATCGCAAGCCTGTTTTGTCTAATAGAGACGTCTTCCGCGTTTACAAGCACGTTGTCAAAAAATTTATGAAGGACTTCAAAAAATGCTTCTCCGTATACTCTGGTAGCCTCTTTGTACTTTTCTTCCTTTATCAAATTCTTTATTGCCAAGCTATTGACTGAGTGCGCCTTCCACACCTGTTTCTCCAAATCCTCTACTAGGAGGCTTTCATTTACCGCGCCTATTTTTTCGCCTTTGGAGAGTTTTAAAATATTGGAAGTCCTTTCGCAAACTTTCGCTGCTTTTAAAAAATATTTCTCAGCGCTTATCTCAGAAAGATCTTCCACTCTTTTAAATACGCCTACAATATCATCGCAGTCAGACTTAAGAACCGCTTGTTTCAGTTCCATGGGCCTTGTATCAGGCGCCAAAGATTCAAGCCTTTCCTTTATATAATTAATTACCTTCTTCTCTAATTCTTCCGGCAATATCTTAAGCCTGGACTTATACAACTCTATCGCTTTTTTAATCAGGCTGGAAAGTTCCAGTCTAAGAGACTTATGATTTACGATCTGAATCAAACCTTGAGAATTCCTTCTGATGCCAAATGGATCAAAGCTTCCTTTCGGCTCTATTCCGCTTCCCAAAAGACCTGTTATATTATCAATCCTGTCGCTTATTGCAAGCACTGCGCCTTCTATTGTTTCAGGTAAATTGTCATCCAGACCTTTTGGAAAATAATGCTCTTTTATGGCTATGGCTACAGATTCTTTTTCTCCGCTTTTAAGAGCGTATTCCATGCCCACTACGCCCTGGAGACTTGGGAATTCTCCTACCATCTGCGTAAGAAGATCTGATTTCGAGAGATACGCCGCCTTTTTTATATCCTCTTTCTTTTGAATATCAAGATTCAATTTCTCGGAAATAAATAACGAAAGAATTTCTAGTCTTTGAATTTTATCGAACATACTACCTAAATCTTTTTGAAAAATCAAGTCTTTTAATTTATCAACCTGATCCGAAAGAGGCTTTTTCATATCTTCATTATAGAAAAATAGACTGTCTTTGAGCCTGGCCTCTAAAATGTTTCCATAAATTTTTTTCATCTTTGCCATATCTCTGCCTTTTTGGTCAATTATAGCAATGAATTGATTTACCAGCTTGCCATTCTTGGAAAGAGTAAATATCCTCTGATGTTTCGACATGCTGGCAGCCAAAACATCTTTTGGAATAGCGAGAAATTTTTTATCAAAATCTCCTATCATTAAAACAGGGCATTTTACCAGAAAGGTTGTTTCTTCAAGAAGATTTTTATCAATATTTTCGTCCAGCCCTAGTTTCTTCTGGGCCAGCTTAATCATCTTTTCCAACTCTAGCTTTCTCCTGTCCTGATCCAAAATACACGCTTTCTCAAGTTTCTTAAGATACGCGCCGGCTGAGATACCTTTAACAGAGCTAGCCGACACATTGCCCAACTTAATTTTTATGTTTTCTTTATCCAATAAAACCAGGATAGACTTTATCGGCCTTGCAAATCTCACGCCTGTATCATCCCATTTCATCGTCTTTGGAAAACCGATCGATCTTATAATATCCGGAACCATGCCTCGCAAAACATCTTTGGTAAGAGCTGATTTTATTTTCTTGATAATAAACACGTATTCG
>JAPLMC010000090.1:8747-18963 GCA_026387215.1 Candidatus Omnitrophota bacterium | reverse complement strand
GGAAAAAATAAAAGATATATTAAAAAAATTAAATCTTAAACCTGTTAAAAAGAAAGATAAGATATTTGTAACAGTTCCGTCTTACAGAACAGACCTTAGCAGAGATGTAGATTTAATAGAGGAAATTGCCAGGCTTTATGGTTATGATAAAATTCCTTCCAGACTGCCTTCTTTTACGCCTCAGAAGACATATCAACTTGAGAAGAAGACAGTGACTCTAGAGAATGAGATAAGAAAAACCTTATGTGGCATGGGCCTTAATGAAATTATGACATATTCATTGACCAGTAGGAATTCAATGGAGCATCTCGGCATTTCATTAGAAAATTTAGTGAGCCTTAAAAATCCAATGAGCTCTCAGCAGGAGATTATGAGGCCGAGTCTTTTGTCGGAAATGCTGGAAGTTTTAAATTGGAATCTGAACAGGAAAAATACCCTGCTCCAACTTTTCGAGTTAAATAAAGTTTACATCATGAATAAGGCAACTGGCCAGGCTGAAGAGACAGTGCATCTTTCTATAGGCATTTGCGGAAATAAGCCAGGTAATTGGAAAGAAAAACCAAGAGACCTGGATTTGTTTGACTTAAAAGGTATAATAGAAATCCTTATGGATTATCTAGGAGTGCGCGGCTATAGTATTGACAAAACAGAGCATCCTTCTTTAAAAGAGAATATGGCTACAGCTATCAATGTAAACGGTAAAGCCTGCGGCGTGTTAGGTGAAGTTAAAGAAGATGTGGCAAGAAGGTTTGATATAAAAAGAAAGGTTTATGTGGCAGAAATATCCATTGAGAGTATCCTCAGTTGCGCAAATCTGAAAAAGACATTCATTGCACTGCCTAAATACCCTTTTATAAAAAGGGACATAGCGATTTTATTGGACGATACTATAAGCGCAACAAGCATATATGATGTTATAAAAGAGGAAGCAAGAGAATTCGTGAAATCAGTAGATGTTTTTGACCTTTACAAAGGCCAGCAGATACAACAAGGCAAGAAAAGCCTGGCTTATACAATAGAATACCGTTCAGATGAAAGAACTCTCAATGATAAAGAGGTTAACGAGACTCATAAAAAAGTACAAGATGCGCTTACAAAAAGGCTGGGCGCGCAGATTAGATAAACCTTATAAAAACCGCGTAGGTCAATTGGGCGACCTACGCGGTTGTGATGGTTAATTATTGATTTTATCATATTTTGTGCTATACTTAAACTATCCCTACGATGTGCGTGGTGAGATGGAAGTTTTTGAGCCAACACCAAATACTGAGGAGCCTAACTTCAGATGTGGCTGTAAACCTTGGCGTAATTACAAGGAAACAATAAACACCTGAGAAGGCGCCTACGTGCTTAATAGGTTCAATTAAGCATCCTTTCACACGGCATATGTGGGGATTTTTATTTGGACACCGCGTAGGTGGCCGTAGGCCTCCTACGCGGTGGGGGTGGTTATCTTGTCTGATTTATTTGAATCTCAGAAAAAAAATATAGAAAAAAAATATCCTTTAGCTGTCAGAATGCGGCCTAGAAATTTAAAAGAGTTTATAGGTCAAGAACATATTCTTGGTGAAGGAAAGCTCTTAAAAAGAGCAATAGACGCAGACAGAATTACCTCACTTGTTCTTTACGGCCCTCCAGGGACAGGAAAGACTACGCTTGCGCATGTAATAGCTAACGCCACCAAAGCTTATTTTCACGAGATCAACGCAGTAATTTCCAATGTACAAGAATTGAAAGATGCTATAAAACAAGCTAAAGAACGAGAAAAAACTTTCGGTAAGAAAACAACCCTTTTTATAGACGAAATACACAGATTTAATAAAGCCCAGCAAGACGTATTGATGCCTGATGTTGAAACTGGGAATCCTGTATTAATAGGCGCTACAACTCATAACCCGTTTTTTTCATTAATAGCGCCTCTTGTATCCCGCTCTATTGTTTTTGAACTAAAGAAATTATCCAAAGAAAACATAGCGCAGATTTTAAAAGCCGGTCTTAAAGATAAAGAACGCGGATTAGGAATTCTAGACATAAAAGCCGAAGAAAAGGCGTTAGCTTTTTTAGCAGATATTTGCGACGGTGACGCAAGAATAGGGCTCAATGCGCTCGAAGTAGGAGTTTTGACAACAAAGCCTGACAAAAATGGAACTATAAATTTTACACTTCAAGTAGCGGAGGAATCCATACAGAAAAAAGCAGTCGGTTATGATAAAGACGAAGACGGTCATTATGATACTATTTCTGCGTTTATAAAGAGTATGCGTGGCTCAGATCCTGACGCAGCTCTTTACTGGCTTGCGAAGATGCTTTATGCAGGAGAAGACCCTAGGTTTATTGCTCGTAGAATTGTAATATGCGCTAGCGAAGACGTGGGTAACGCTGATCCACAGGCGTTGGTGGTGGCCAATGCGGCTTTTCAGATATCTGAATTTATCGGAATGCCAGAGGCAAGAATTCCTCTCGCTCAAGCAGTATGTTATATTGCTTGCGCGCCAAAGAGCAATGCAGCCTATCTCGGAATAGATAAAGCTATGAAAGATATAAAAGAAGCAAGGACATTGGAAGTTCCAAAACATTTAAAAGACGCTAGTTATCGCGGAGCAGATAAATTAGGCCATGGTGTTGGATATAAATATAGCCATGATTATAAAGAACATTATGTGGATCAAGAGTATATTCCTGAAAAAAGAGTTTATTATGAACCAACGGACATCGGATATGAGAAAAAAATCAAAGAATATCTGGATAAACTACGCAAACAAACTTGACACTCTGACAATGTTAGTTTTGTCAAGTTTTTAGGGGGGGGGTAGGTGAACAAAAGGGCAGTGGCATTACTTTCGGGCGGACTGGATAGCACGCTGGCTATCAAGTTGATGCTTAAGCAGGGCATAGAAGTGCATGCTTTGAATTTTCTCACAGTATTCTGCACGTGCACTTCCAAAGGCTGTACTCATCAGGCTACCAAAGTAGCGGAAGAATTTAAAATCCCAATCAAAATTATGAATATTACAAAAGAATATATGGAAATAGTTAAAAATCCAAAGTATCCTAGGGGAAGGAACATGAACCCGTGTATCGACTGCAGGATTTTCACTTTCAAGAAAGCAAAAGAGTTTATGGAAGAAATAGGAGCTTCTTTTGTAATAACTGGAGAAGTGATGGGTCAGAGGCCTATGTCTCAGAGAAAACAAGCTATAATTACGATAGAAAAAGAATCCGGCCTCAAAGGCCTTATTGTGAGGCCGTTATCCGCGAAAATTTTTGAACCTACGATACCGGAAAAAGAAGGGATTGTAGATAGAAATAAGCTTCTAGATATCCAAGGAAGAAGGCGAAATCAACAGATGGCATTGGCAAAGGAATTCAATATAAATGATTACCCATGCCCTGCAGGAGGGTGTCTTTTAACAGATAAAGGTTTTTCAGCCAGAATAAAAGACCTTTTTAAGTACATGCCTGAATATGATATTAGCGATCTGCATCTTTTAAAGATAGGGAGACATTTCAGAATATCGGATGATTTAAAATTTATTGTTGGGAGAGATGACGATGAAAACAAAAAATTAATGGGCTTATCTAAAGTCGGTGATTTTATTTTCGATGTCCTGGATATCCCAAGTGCTATTGGCCTTGCTAGAAGCAGGGAAGCTAACCCTCTGATGTTGTCTGGAGCAAATTCTGCTAGTTTTGTGCAAAAAGACATAGAAACAATGGCGTCAATATTGGCAAGATACTCAGATTCAGATGGGGAAGGCGTCACTGTTTTACATAAAGTGCTACCTGCTGAAGATTGGCAAAATATACATGCTATTCCAGCTAGCGATGACTTCTTAAATGCTATTAGAATTTAATTTAAATATGAGAATATGTATACTTGACACCCTGCAATATTTTCCTTGCCATTTTAACCTATTACATATATAATTATAAACACTGCTTTTAGGGATTAATTCCTTATAAGTTACCCATATTATTATGAAAAACATAGCTACTATTATTCTTGCCGCTGGAGAAGGCACAAGAATGAGATCTTCTTTGCCAAAAGTCTTGCATAATATATGCGGCAAACCAATGCTAGAATATCTTATTGATAATGTCAATTCTATTGGCATAAAGAAGATTGTTGTTATTATTGGCCACAAGGCAGAGCTTGTGAAGAAACAAATAGGCGGTATAAAATGTATAGTTCAAAATGAGCTCCTTGGGACAGGCGATGCTGTTTCAAAAGCAAGAAGCGCTCTTTTAAAAGACAACAAGATAGACAATATCCTGATATTATATGGGGATACGCCTTTATTGAGCCAGGATATTATCAAAAAACTTGTAGAAAAACATATTTCCAGCGGAGCAGGTGCCACCCTTCTTACTGCTCAACTTAAAAATCCCACTGGTTATGGAAGAGTGATTCGCTCTTCCGGGAAGAAAATTGTAAAAATAGTTGAGGAGCTGGACGCATCTATTTATGAAAAGGTTACAGAGGAGATAAATGTAGGAGTTTATTGTTTTAGCAAAAAAGCGCTTTTTTACAGCCTAGAAAAAATAAAACCAAATAATGAGAAAGAAGAATATTATCTTACAGACACAATAGAAGTGCTGACAAAATCCAATATTCCAGTAGAATCAGTAACTACAAATGACTCTGAGGAATTTCTAGGTGTCAATACAAGAGTTGAGCTAGGCAAGGCGGAATTAGTGATGAGAAGAAGAATACTAAACAAGATTATGGACGGAGGCGTGACAGTTATTGACCCTGACAACACTTACATAGAACATGGGGTAGAGATAAAAGAAGACCGGGCCTTTTGCAAGATTAAGGCCAGGGACTGTTATAGGAGATAAGGTTGGAATAGGCAACTTTGTTGAGATAGTGCGCTCTTGTGTTGGCCAGGAGACTAAAATTAGACATCAGTGTTATATAGGAGATACTATAATAGGCAAGAATGTTAATATAGGCGCAGGGACGATCGTTGCTAATTATGATGGCAAGGAAAAGCATAAGACTGTTATAGAAGACAATGCTTTTATAGGCACTGGAACTATTCTTATAGCTCCTGTAAAGATAGGCAAAGGTGCAGTTACAGGCGCAGGAAGCGTTGTCACCAGAAATAAAAATGTTCCGGCAGGCAAAACAGTTGTAGGAATACCTGCAAAATTATTAAATAAGATTAAAAACAATCTTAAAATTCAAACAACTTGACAAAACTTACATTGTCAGAATGTCAAGTTTATGGGAGAGGTTATGAAAATAATTGCTGGAAATGCAAATCCTAAATTAGCGCAGGAAATATGTAAATATTTAGATACGCCTTTGGTAGACACGCTTGTCACCACGTTTAGCGAAGGTGAGATACGCGTAAAAATAAATGAAAACGTGCGTGGTAAAGACGTTTTTATAGTTCAATCAACTTGTCCTCCTGTGAATAATAATCTCATGGAGCTTTTGATCATAATAGACGCACTTAGAAGGGCTTCTGCAAAAAGAATTACAGCGGTACTGCCTTATTTTGGCTATGCCAGGCAGGATAGAAAAGATCAGCCTCGCGTTCCAATAACAGCAAAACTTGTTGCAAACCTTATTACTACTTCAGGCGCAGACAGAATTCTGACAGTGGATTTACATGCAGGCCAAATTCAAGGATTTTTTGATATACCCATGGATCATCTATACGCAGTAAATGTTTTTGTAAATCATATAAAAAAAATAAAGCTGAAAAATATAGTAATAGTTTCTCCCGATGTAGGTGGAATAAAAACAGCAAGGGCTTACGCCAAGAAATTCGAAGCGCCTCTTGCTATAGTTGATAAACGCAGGATTAGCGAAGAAGACACAGAGGCTATGAATATACTTGGCGATATCAAAGGCAAGAATGTTATAATAGTTGATGACCTAGTTTCTACAGCGTCGTCTCTTGTAGAAGCAGTCTCGGCTCTAAAAAAACAAGGCGCAAAAGAAATATACGCCGCCATTACGCACCCCGTTCTTTCAGGGCCTGCAATAAAACGCATAAGCAATTCTATTATAAAGAAATTATTTGTAACAAATACAATACCTGTGGAGAATGGGAAAAAGCATAAAAAGATAGAGGTTTTATCAATAGCGCCTCTTTTAGCAGAAGCAATAAAGAGAATTCACAACGAGGAATCTGTAAGCTGTTTGTTTAATTAACAATTATAAGGCTAAGATTGAGTTAAGATTAAAAAATTCTCAGTCTTTAACCTAACGGTATGTTTTAGAAAGGGTGATTAAAATGGATTTCGTAGAATTAAAAGCAAGTCTAAGAGAAGAAAAAGGAAAAGAGTTGAATAAAAAGCTCAGGAACACAGGCCTGGTGCCAGGTGTGGTTTATAGAAAAGGAGAGGAGACATTGTCTTTAAAAATAGACTCCAAGAGTCTTTCCAAAACTTTGCAAACAGAGGCTGGAGAAAATGTTATCATAAAACTTTTTGTCGAAGGCGATAAAAAGAAAAAAGAAAGAATTGTTGTAATAAAAGAGTTACAAAAAGATCCTATTAAGAACAAGCTTGTGCATGTGGATTTAAATGAGATATCTCTTACAGAAACATTGAAAGTAAAGGTTCCTATTATAGCAAAAGGTGAAGCAATTGGTGTAAAACAGGAAGGCGGGTTACTGCAGCATATTATGTGGGAAGCAGATGTAGAATGCTTGCCTACAAATATACCGGACAAGATAGAAGTAGATGTTACAAATCTCAAGATAGGCAGTACATTGAGCATAAAAGACATATTGTCTCCGGAAGGAGTAAAAATCCTAGGAGACCCTGAAAGCATAGTATTCAGCGTTGAACATGTAAAAACAGTTGAAGAAGCTGTTGCAGCACCTGTGGAAGGCGAGTCGTTAGAGCCTGAACTTATAAGAGAAAAGAAAGAAAAAGAAGAGGCTGAAGAAGAAGAAGAAAAGGCTGAAGCTCCGAAAGCAGAGAAAAAAGAAGAGAAAAAATAATTTAAAGACAAAGGCCGAGAATAGGCAGATTTTAATCTTCCTGCTTATGAAGGCCTTTGCGACCATAGCTGTAGGGCACACTTTAGTGTGCCAGAAACAACGTATGAAATTAATTGTAGGTCTCGGCAATCCAGGTGCAGAATATGCTCTTACGCGCCACAATGCAGGATTTTTAGTCTTAGAGAATTTTGCCAGGGCTAATAATATAAAATTTAAAATAAATAAGCGTTTTAACGCTCTTGTGGGCGAAGGGGTTATAGGCAGAGAAAAAGCTTTTCTTGCAATGCCCCAGACATTTATGAATCTTTCAGGCAATTCAGTAAGGCCTATTTTGAATTGGCTGAAGATAGAAACCGATGCATTGCCTTTTGGCGCGATAAGGATAAAGCCTAAAGGTTCAAGTGGAGGCCATAACGGATTGAATTCTATAATAGATTCTATCAGTACGCATGAATTTTCAAGGATGAGGCTGGGGATTCTAGGCAGAAAAAATATAAAAGTTCTTTCAAATTATGTGCTTGATAAATTTACAAAAACCGAACAAAAAAGCCTTCCAGATATACTGGATAGTGCTTCACAGGCTTGCGAATATTGGATAGATCAAGGTGTTAACGCGGCAATGAATAAATTCAACAGATGAAGAGGTCCCTTGTACACCTCGCCACCAAAGGTGGCGGGCGAGACTCGGAATCAAATTTTGTTTCACAAAATTTTGGAGGATCGGATGAAACAGTATGAAGCAATATTTATTTTAAAATCAGATTTGGACAAAGCAGGAGTAGATAAAATTTTAGGTCATATACAGGAGCTTATCACAAAACATAAAGGCGCTATATCTGAGGCAAAAGAACTTGGAAAAAACAAATTAGCATACCCTGTGAAGAAAAACAAAGAAGGCATTTATTATCGAATAAATTTCAGCATTGCGCCTGATGCTATAGATGTTATAAAGAAAAATCTTGTTCTTAATGAGTTGATATTGCGGTTGCTTATAGTAGAGGTTTAGAAAAATAAAATGGTCCCTTGTCTCGAGTCGCCATCAGATAAAAATGATGCGGCGAGGGAATCGGGATCAAAATTTTGTAAGCAAAATTTTGGGAGGAAAGAAAATGGCAAGTCTTAATAAAATATTTATGATCGGTAATCTTACAAGAGATCCTGAGCTTCGTTATGTTCCAAGCGGCGCGCCTGTTGCAACTTTTGGACTAGCTGCGAATAGGACATTTGTAACGCAGCATGGTGAAAAAAAAGATGAAGTGTGTTTTGTAAGGGTGGTTGTATTTGGAAAACAGGCTGAAAGCTGCAGTCAGTATCTGACAAAAGGTAGGCCTGTATTTGTGGAAGGCAGGTTGCAATATCGCGCATGGGAACAGGATGGCCAAAAAAGAAACAGCCTGGATATTGTTGCTGAACGAGTCCAGTTTTTAGGGGCTCCTCCTGGCGGGAAACAAACGCCAGGTACGGAAGAAATACCAGAAACTCATAAAGAAACATTTACAGAAGATGCGCCGGCAGATAATATTAAGCCTGAAGAAGATGCGCCATTCTAAAATCGTCGTTCTTAGCTCGTCACGAACGACAAACATAGCGATAAGGAGAAAAGAAGATGCCAAGACGATCTGATGAAAAAACAAGGAAGCCAAAAACAAAAACTAAGAAATTTGATTCAAAAGAAAAATTTTTCAGGAAAAAATCATGTAGATTTTGCCTAGATAAAACAGAGTCCATAGATTACAAGGATTCCATGAGGTTAAAAAGATTTATTACTGAAAAAGGAAAGATAATGCCGAACAGACTAACCGGCAATTGCGCAAAACACCAGAGAAAGATAGCAACTGCAATAAAAAGAGCAAGGCATATAGCGATACTGCCGTACGTAGGAGAATAAAGGCAAAGGCACGGAATAGGCAGGTTTTAACCTGCCTATTTATGATGTGCCTTTGTTACAAATTTGTAAGGCACACTTTAGTGTGCCAAAAGGCAAGGAGAGATATTCATGAAAGTCATATTGATAGAAGATGTTAAAAACGTGGGCTCAATGGGAGATATAATAGATATAAAAGATGGTTTTGCCAGGAATTTTTTATTTCCGAAAAATCTTGCTAAAATAGCTGTCGGACAAAATTTAAAAATCGTAGATAGCATCAAAAAGAAAAAGCTAGTTGTCGCAGCGAAAGAAAAAAAGGAAGCAGAAGCGATTATGGCGAAAATAGCCGCCTTTTCTTGTACTATACCGATGGAAGCAGGAGAAGATGATAAGCTTTTTGGAAGCGTTACGAGCCAGGATATAAGCCGGGCGTTTGAAATGGAAGGGCTTAATGTGGAAAAGCGGAAAATAATCCTTGAAGAACCGATAAAAAAGTTAGGCGTTTATAACATAGCTGTAAAACTCCACCCGGAAGTGACTGCAGAGGTAAAAGTATGGGTGGTGAAAAAATAAAAAGGCCAGGATAGGGGAGATAAGTTAAGGCAAAGGCCGAGAATAGGCAGGTTTTAACCTACCTTTTTATGAAGGCCTTTGCAACAATATTGTAGGGCACACTTTAGTGTGCCAATTTATAATGGAAAAAATTGATGTTAATTTTGAAAAAATGCCGCCGCAAAATCTAGAAGCGGAGATGGCTGTTCTTGGCTCTATGCTTATAGAAGAAACAGCCATTAGCTACGCCATAGAATTGCTGACTAGCGCCAGCTTTTATAATGACTCAAATCGCAGGATCTTTGAGAGTATGATAAGGCTATACAGCGACAGCAAAGCTATTGATATAGTTACGCTTATAGAAGAATTAAAAAAAACAGATGACTTGGATAGGATAGGTGGGTCCACTTATATCGCAAGCCTTACTACGGTCGTGCCTACGGCAGCCAATATAAAGCATTACGCGACAATAGTAAAAGAAAAAAGCATACTGAGGAACCTTATTTCCGCAGCTACTAATATTATATCGGAAAGCTACGCAGTGCACGGCGAAGTAGAAAAAATTTTAGATAACGCCGAGCGCATAATATTCGATATCTCTTCTAAAAAGATAGAATCAAGTTTTGTATCGATTAAAGAGATAATAAAAGACAGCATAGAGACCATAGACCAGCTTTATCAGAAAAAGGCGCATGTTACAGGCATTCCTACGGGATTCAGTGATCTTGACAGCTTAACCGCAGGATTGCACCCGTCAGATCTTGTGGTTTTTGCGGGTCGTCCAGCTATGGGCAAAAGTGCTCTTGTGAGCTCCATGGCGGAGCATATAGGC
>JAPLMC010000090.1:0-8737 GCA_026387215.1 Candidatus Omnitrophota bacterium | reverse complement strand
TCCATGGCGGAGCATATAGGCGTTGTAGAAAAAATACCCCTTGTCATATTCAGCCTTGAAATGTCAAAGGAACAACTTGTGCAAAGGATGCTGTGTTCTCATGCAAGGGTAAACGCTCATAATGTCAGGACAGGTTTTTTATCCCAGTCAGATTGGCCAAAACTTACAAATGCTGCAGGAAAGCTTTCAGATGCGCCTATTTTTATAGATGATACAGCAGGGCTTTCCGTACTGGAACTTAGGGCAAAAGCGAGAAGACTGAAAGCTCAACATAATATACAGCTTATAATTGTTGATTATCTGCAATTAATGCAGGGTATGCCAGACTCTGAAAACAGGCAGCAGGAAATATCAGAAATATCTCGTTCATTAAAGGCCCTAGCAAGAGAGTTAAGAGTTCCAGTTATAGCGGTTAGCCAGCTTTCAAGGGCAGTGGAAAATCGTCAAGATCGCAGGCCTCAGCTTTCCGATTTAAGGGAATCAGGCGCTATAGAACAGGATGCCGATGTGGTAGGACTTCTTTTGAGAGAGGAATACTATAATCCTACAGAGGAAAATAGAGGCGTTGCGGAGTTAATTATAGCAAAGCAACGTAACGGTCCAGTAGGCCCTATAAAGCTAGCTTTTCTTAAGGATTACGCTAAGTTTGATAATCTTGCATTAAGAGAAGAAGGTCTGACTAGTGAAGAGGCGTTTTAGCATATTATGAGTTTCGTTTGACATAGTTTTTTATATATGATATATTAACTTATTAAATAAGAATTATTAAAATAAATGACAAAATTGAAAATAAGAATATATATAATTTTAGCTATTAGTTTTCTTGCAGCGGTTACTCTTAACTGTATTACTGTAGTTGCTGAAGAAGAAATAGCGCAGAAAATTATAAAATATGTAGATGTGAAGGACAATAAGACAATTTCTGGCGCTACGATTTTGGCAAAACTAAAAACAAAAAAAGGCGATGCATTTTCCCAAAAGGTGGTGGATGAGGATATAAAGAGGCTGTATCTTTTGGGTTTTTTCAGCGATGTGAGCGTATCTGTAGAAGATATTCAGGAAGGCGTGGGCGTTGTATTTACCGTTACAGAAAAAGCGCCTCTTGCCAAAGTAGTTTTTATCGGGAATAAGGTTTTTGATTCCAAGAGACTGGAAGGCGTTATAGAGTCAAAACTAAATGAGTTTGCAGATGAAAGAAAGCTAAAGAAAGACGCGGATAGCATAAAAGACCTTTATGAGAAAAAAGGCTATCCATGGGTAGATGTTGCTTATAAAATCGAGTTGGATGAAACCAACGGTTCCTTCAAAGCAGTATTTACTATAAACGAAGGCGCAAGAGCGGTTGTAAAAAAGATAGACCTGATAGGCAACACTGCGTTTAGCGACAAGCGTATAGCAAAAATCATGAAGTCCAGGACAGCAGGATTTTTTCGCTCCGGAGTTTATAAAAAGGAAGTCTTGGAAGACGATATGGAACGTATCAAGAATTTTTATAAACAGGCAGGGTATCTCGATGTAAAGCCTGCATACGAGCTTATTTTCCAGCAAAAGGCCAGGAAAAAATGGATTGAAGTAGCGGTACGCATAGAAGAGGGCAGAAAATATGTGACAGGTGATATAAAAGTTAGCAGCAGCAATGATGTATTTTCTGAAGAACAACTTCAAGCACTTATAAAAATGAAACCAGGCGATACGTTTACTGAAGAAGGGCTTCACACTGATGTTGGCGGCGTACAGGAATATTATTTTGATAAAGGATATATAATGGCCAGGGTTAGGCCTGATACGCTTTTGAATATAGAAACAGACAGAGTAGACATTACGTATACTCTTACAGAAGGAGAGGTAGCGTACGTCAATAAGATTAATATACGGGGAAATACGAAAACAAAAGACGTTGTTGTGCGCAGGGAATTGAGGATAAAACCAGGTGAACGTTATGACGGAGCAAAGTTGAAAAGGAGCAAAGAGAGGCTTTATAACCTGGGTTATTTCGAAGATATAACATTTGATACTGAGGAAACAGCTGAGCCTGATAAAAGAGACATGGTGGTGGAGGTTAAGGAGACAAAAACAGGCGAATTTAGTTTTGGCGGAGGGTTTAGTTCGATAGATAAACTTATAGGTTTTGTAGAAATAGAACAGAGAAATTTTGACATATGGAATTTTCCTACATTTACAGGAGATGGACAGGACATAAAGCTCAGAGGAGAATTTGGGTCTACTCGTAAAAATTATTTACTCAGCTGGACAGAACCGTGGATATTTGATAAGCCTCTTTCTTTTGGAGTTGATCTTTACGCCTCAGAACATAATAAAAGCGGATCCACAGGGTATGCCTATGATGAAACAAGGCAGGGCGGAGATATAAGATTCGGAAAAGAATTCAATGAAGTTTTAAGAGGAGACTTGACCTATAAGATAGAGACAGTAGATATATCTGACTTAGATAGTAATGTTTCCCAGTCCTTAAAAGACGAGGAAGGAAAAAATACTATAGCCAGTACCACGTTCCAGCTTACAAATGATACAACAGATAATAAATTTAATCCTATAAAAGGGTCTATTCTTGTAGGGTCTATTGAAGTAGCTGGCGGGCCTTTTGGAGGCGACAAGGATTTTGCGAAATTTTTCAATTCAGTAAGTCGTTATTCCAGCATAGGGCCTTTTGTACTGGAATTAAAATTGAGAGACGGAATAGTCAGCACTTATGGCGGAGATTGTGGAGCAGTACCTGTTTATGAGAGATTTTTTGCGGGTGGTACTTATACAATCAGAGGATTTAAAGAACGCGATGTAGGCCCGAAAGATCAATCAGGAGATCCGATAGGTGGCGGTACCTTAGCTGTTGCGAACGCAGAGTTGACATTTTCAATAATAGAAAATCTGAAAGGCGCTCTGTTTGTAGATGCAGGAAACGTATGGCCTGTGCCTGACTCTAAGCCAAAAGGCGGAGTATCCCCAGGCGGAATTAAAGTAGGCATTGGTATGGGAGTAAGGATCAAAACTCCTATAGGGCCTGTTAAATTAGATTACGGTTTTCCTGTTAATCCGGATGATAGTCAGGGAGATACTGGAAGGATTCATTTTAGCATGAGTAGAGGATTTTAGTAAACCGCGTAGGTTGCCTTTGGCAACCTACGCGGTTGAGGTGGTTAAGAAAACAGAGGTATAAAATGAGAAAGATTTTAACAGTAATTTTAATAGGTACATTTTTATTCTCTATATTAGCTCCTGCTTTCAGTGAATCGCAGGGTAAAATTGGCTATATCGACCTATCCAGATCATTTGATGAATACCAGAAGACAAAGGATTTTGATAAAGAGTTGGAAGCAAAGGGCGATATGAAGCAAAAAGATCGAGAAAATGTTGTCCAAGAGATAAGGAAAATGAGAGAAGAACTGGAGCTCATGAATAAAAATAGCCGTGAGAAAAAAGAAGCGGATATAGAAGCAAAGATAAAATCTCTTCAGGATTTTGACCAGGAAGCTAAGACAGATCTCACAAAAGAAAGAGATAATATGGTGAAAGATATCCTGAAAGAAATGAGTGGTGTCATAAAAGAATATGGCGAGAAGAATGGGTATTCTATTATTGTAAACGATAGGGTGCTTTTATATGGTGACTCTGGAATGGACCTTACAAACGAGATTGTAAAAATATTAAACGATAAATATAAGGTATTGCCAGGCAAATAAAATAAAGGAATATTATAATATGCAAAAGACATTAAAAGAAATAGCCCATATAATAGACGGCGAGATAATAGGCGATGAGAATATAATTGTGACAGGTATTTGCGGCATTAAAGAGGCAAAAGAAGGAGACCTTACATTTGTTGCGAATTCAAGGTATCTGCCTCTAATGGGCCAGACAAGAGCGTCAGCTATTATAACATCCATGGATGTGAAGACAGCTCCCAAGTCGATTATACGTACTAAAAACCCGTCTCTGGCGTTTGCAAAGATGGTTTCTCTTCTGGCGCCAAATGACATCAGGAGACCGAAAGGCATTCATCCAACAGCTATTATAGGCGATAAAGTAAAGATAGGGAAAAATGTAGCCATAGACCCGTATGTTGTGTTAGAGGATAATGTAGAAATAAAAGATAACACTGTTCTATACGCGGGCGTTTATATAGGCCATCATACTAAAGTCGGCAGAGACTGCATTATCTATCCATACGTAATAATAAGAGAAAGCGTGACTATAGGAAATAAAGTAGTTATACATGGCGGAACTGTTATCGGAAGCGATGGTTTTGGTTTCTCAACAGTCCAGGGTGTGCATCACAGGATTCCGCAGATAGGGACTGTGATAATAGAGGATGATGTAGAGATAGGTGCTAATGTAACTATCGACAGAGCGCGTTTTGATAAAACCATTATAAAACAAGGAACGAAAATAGATAATCTTGTTCAGATCGCTCATAATGTGTCAATAGGAGAAAATTCCATAATAGTTGCGCAGAGCGGTATATCAGGTAGCGCAAATATAGGCAAGAATGTTACGATTGCGGGCCAGTCAGGTATTATAGGCCATATTTCCATAGGCGATAATGTTGTGGTGGCGGCTCAATCAGGCGTAACGAAATCCATCCCTTCAAATACCTGCGTTTCAGGTTATCCTGCCAAACCGCATATTTTTGCAAAAAAAATTCATGCATTTACTCAGAATCTTCCAGAGTTGTTTAAAAAAGTAAAACAATTAGAAGAAGAGATTGAGAAATTAAAATCCGCAACCAAAGAAAACAGCAAAATTTAAAAATCATAAAGGGAGAAAAATGCAACAAAGAACGATAAAAAATTCAGTCGAATTAAGCGGAGTAGGCCTTCATACAGGAGTAAATGTTAATCTTAAATTTAAGCCTGCGCCTACTAATACCGGGATAAATTTTATAAGAGTTGATATAAAAGATTCTCCAATGATAAAGGCTGACATAAACAGTATAATTGGCCAGGAAAAAAGCCCTCGCCGCACTTCAATCGGCATTGGCGGAGCAGAAGTGCATACAATAGAGCATCTGATGGCAGCATTGTGGGCGCTTGGCATAGATAATATTATTATAGAAATAAATGGGTCGGAACTTCCCGGACTTGACGGAAGCGCAAAAGGTTTCATAGAGATATTAAAAAAAGTCGGCATCGAAGACCAGGGCATTCCTAAGAAAATTTATCAA
Source organism: Candidatus Omnitrophota bacterium (assembly GCA_026387215.1). Classification (GTDB taxonomy): domain Bacteria; phylum Omnitrophota; class Gorgyraeia; order Gorgyraeales; family Gorgyraeaceae; genus UBA10183. The sequence continues at coordinate 3,558 of JAPLMC010000090.1, read as the reverse complement.
GTGAGGTCTGCTCTATGGGCTGAGCAGGACGGGGCTATGATAATGGTTTTGCCAGATGATAATTTTAGGGTATCTTACACGTTGAATTATGAACACCCCCTTTTGAAAGCCCAGTATATATCTTTTACCGTAGATGAAAATACATTTGCAAAAGAAATTGCCCCTGCCAGAACTTTTTGTCTAGAAAAAGAGGCGAGTGAGTTAAGGAAAAAAGGTCTCGGAAAAGGCGCTAATTACGATAATACGGTTGTAGTTGGAGAAGATGGGGTAATAGATAATAAGCTCAGGTTTGAAGACGAATTTGCCAGGCATAAAATATTGGATCTTTTAGGAGATTTATATCTTCTTGGTTACAGCATAAAAGGGCATATTATTGCAATGCGCAGTGGCCATCCCCTGAACGTACAGCTTGTGGAAAAGATAAACAATCAGAGAGAAAAACTCCAAGCAGGCGGCATAAAAGCTGTTTATGTTGAAACAAGCGGTAACACACTCGATGCTATGGACATACAAAAAATACTTCCGCACAGGTATCCCTTTTTATTGGTGGATAAGATAATAGAAATGGAGGCTGATAAAAAAGCGGTAGGAATAAAAAATGTTACAATGAATGAACATTTTTTTACAGGGCATTTTCCAGGCAGGCCTGTTATGCCCGGGGTTTTGATCGTAGAGGCGATGGCTCAAGTGGCCGGGGTGTTGCTTTTGAATAAAAAAGAGAATATGGGCAAATATGCATATTTCATGAGCTTGGATAATGTAAAATTTAGAAAGACAGTGGTTCCGGGCGACCAACTGCAGCTAGAAGTAGAGGTTATGAAACTAAAATCAAGGACAGGACAGGTACACACAAGGGCGTTTGTGAATGGCGCGGTTGTAACAGAAGCAGACCTGATGTTCGCTTTAGTAGACGCATAATATATGAATAAGATTCATACGACAGCAATTGTAGATAAAAAAGCAAAGCTGGCCGACGATATAGAAGTCGGCCCTTATGCTATTATAGGCCCTAATGCGGAGATAGCAAAAGGTGTTGTTGTAGGCGGCCATGCTACAATAGAAGGATATGCTACAATAGGAGAAGGAACCTGCATATTTACAGGAGCTGTTATAGGAAGCGCTCCGCAGGACTTGAAATATAAAGGCAAAAAAAGTTTTCTGAAAATAGGTAAGAAAAATGTTATAAGAGAATATGTTACAATGAACCCTGGCACAGAAGAGGGAAGCTTTACTTCTGTAGGAGATGAAAATCTCTTTATGGCGTATTCGCACGTTGCGCACGACTGTAGGGTTGGAAATAACTGCGTAATTGCAAATGTAGGAACTCTTGCAGGGCACGTTACACTGGAAGACAAAGTTGTGCTAGGAGGGTTTGCAGGAGTGCACCAGTTTACAAGAGTTGGAAAGATGTCTATAATAGGCGGATGTTCAAAAGTTGTGCAGGATGTGCCGCCTTTTTCTACATGCGACGGAAACCCTGCAAAGGTATATGGGCTTAATCTAATAGGTATTACCCGAGCGGGCATGCCAAAAGATGCTCAGGCGAGACTTAGAAGGGCGTTCAAGATTTTATTTCACTCAGGTTTAATTTTAAAAAATGGCATAGAAAAAGTAAAAAAGAACATAGGATCTTTTGAAGAAATAGAATACCTCCTGAATTTTATAAAAAATTCAGAACGAGGCGTCTGCAGAGGCATCAAATAACCCAATAAACTTGACATTTTGACAATGTAAGTTTTGTCAAGTTTATTGCAAAGGAAAATGGTCAATAGAATAGGGCTCATAGCTGGTAATGGAAGATTTCCTATTATATTTGCCGATAGCGCCAGAAAAAAAGGTATCGAAGTAGTAGCGATAGGTATTAATGAAGAGACATCAAAAGATCTTGAAAAATTTGTAAATAAAATTTACTGGCTTGGCGTTGGAGAATTAGATAGATTATTAAAGATTCTCAGGGAAGAAAATATTCGCTCCATTGTATTGGCGGGCCAGGTAAAGCATAAGTTGCTTTTTGATAAAAATATAAAGATTGATGCAAGAATGCAATTTCTCCTTAGCAGTCTCAAGGACAAAAAGACAGATTCCATAATAGGGGCTGTTGCGAGGCTCTTGGAGTTTAAAGGCATAAAGGTTTTAAGCTCAATAATTTTTTTATCGGAATACCTTCCTAAAAAAGGTGTTCTTACGAAGCAATTGCCTGATGATAGGATTTTAAAAGATATAGATTTTGGCAGGAAGATTGCCAAGGTTATAGCAGGTCTAGACATAGGCCAGTCTGTTGTAGTAAAAGACAGAGTTGTGCTGGCGGTTGAGTCCATCGAAGGCACTGACGAGGCTATAATAAGAGCTGCCAAATATGGAAAAGAAGGAATAGTTGTTATTAAGGTAACAAAGCCCAGGCAGGATATGAGATTTGACGTGCCTGTGATAGGACCTAATACAATAAAATTACTGCAGGAAGTTAAGGCGGCGTGTATTGCGGTAGAGGCGAAGAAAACGCTTATAATAGATAAATCGGAAACACTAAGGCTTGCGGAATCTTATGGTATCAGCATCGTAGCTGTATAAATATGGCAAAGAAAGTTAAAAAAACATCTAAATCCAGCGATACAATAGAAGCTATTTCTAAGATCAGCAAAGCTATCTCAAGCGATCTATATCTGGAGGATATATTGAAGCTTATAGTTACGGTTACGGCAGAGGTCATGAATTCCAGGATTTGTTCATTAATGCTTCTGGATGAAAAAAAGCAAAATTTAAATATAAGAGCTACGCAAAGCATAAGTGAAGAATATATAAATAAAAAGCCGTTAGCCAGAGGAGAAGGTGTTGCGTGGAAAGCAGTGCTCGAAAATAAACCGATAACAATACTAGATGTTACAAAAGAACTGGAGTATAAATATAAAGACATTGCTAAAAAAGAAAACCTAATATCTTTATTATGTGTGCCTCTTGCAGTTAAAGGAAAAGTTATAGGTGTTTTGAACTGTTACACGTCACAGCCGCATAAATTTACATCTACAGAGATAAACATTCTAACAAGTGTTGCAAACCAGGCGGCAATTGCGATAGAGAATACAGAGTTGATGGTAAAAACAAAGGTTATACAGGAAGAACTCGAGACGAGAAAGGTTGTGGAAAGGGCAAAAGGTATTTTGATGAGGCAGGAGGGGCTTACAGAAGAAGACGCTTTCAGACGTATTCAAAAGTACAGCATGGATCATCGCAAACTCATGAAAGAGGTTGCGGAGGCGATAATAGTAGCACATGAGATGAAATGAAATCTAATTATGAAGGGTTACAAAAAAATATAAAAAAATTAACAACGCCCAAAATAGAAATCTGGGAAAATCAGTATCCTGACAAAGACTATATCGTTACTCTGGAAAATCCTGAATTTACATGCGTATGTCCAAAGACAGGGTTGCCTGATTTTGCGAATGTTACTATCCAGTATAAACCTGCCAAATTTTGCGTGGAATTAAAGTCTTTCAAAATATATACGCTTTTTTATAGAAATATAGGTATATTTCATGAACATGTTACAAATAAGATTTT
>JAPLMC010000044.1 GCA_026387215.1 Candidatus Omnitrophota bacterium | reverse complement strand
TGCGCTTCCTGATGCCCCGCAATACATAGCACCTTTTATAATAATACCGCTCCCTATGTCAGAATACATGTAAATCACATCCTGTACATCAATAGGAAGAGCGTGCATCTTTTCTCCGAACGCAGCAAACGTTGCATCATTTCCTATAAAAGAAGGAAAACCAAACCTTTGCTCAATCATCCCTTTTATAGATAAATAATTCGCTCTTATCCCATTCTTATTAGAATCTCTTACTGTGCCAAGATATTCGTCTATGACACCACCTATCCCAATGCCAACGCCTTTTATTTTAGTCTTGTCCACGCCTTTTTTCTTTGATAACTCATCTATAAGTTCAAGCGAACTCTCTATAACCTTATCCATCGAATCCTTTGCCCTGGGTTTTTTTACTTTAGCTACGATTTTTCCTGCAAGATCTGTCACTAAACCTATCATAGTTGCGCCAGAAACATCCATATGGCCAAGATCAATTCCTATTGCAAACACGCTGTCGTCATTCAACTTAACAATCGTAGGTTTTCTGCCTCCTGTAGAAGCCTCCAAACCTCCTTCTGAAACCAATCCCTTAGCAATATAGCTATTTATATAATTAGAAACAGTTACTATGTTCAGGTCTGTAACCTTTGAAATGTCAGCTCTTGTAATAGGGCCATTTCTTCGTATAAGCTCAAGTATTGAAAAATTTTTTCTCTCGTGATCTGAAAAAGTATAACTGTCATACATTCTGCCTTTTTTAATAGGCATAACAGCCTCCCTTTGTTAAAAACCTTCTGTTATAATAAATATAAAATATATAATGTATATTAAAAGCTAAATAAAAATTTCTAAAAAAACTCTTAACAGCATTTAATATAGGATTACCTCTATAACTTTCTCAGAACTGCAATGTCAAAATCAAATCTTCGTTCACAGCATAATCCAACTCTATCAATATATTATTATGACTCTAATATTTTAAATCTACGCTTGGATTAAGCTTGTAGATATTATATGCTCTCGAAAAAGCATGTTTCTAAAATCCAATACTTTTGGTAAAACTCATATTTCAAGTCGTGCCAAAATAACTGGTATTATTTTATTTATACTAGCTACATATTAAAAATCATTTTTAAGATAGGTGAGCTTTATCCTAAAGCTGTATGCTAGTTTTAATAAAATATTTACTTGTAAAAAAATATAGTTTCTAAAAACAAATCAGCTAAGTTATTAAGTATTTTTAAAAAATAAAACTATATTAAAAAATCTATAAAAAACTATATGCTTTTTTCAACTTTTGAACGAATTTCCAAAAGTAACGTTATTATCTCTGCTGTAACTAGAAATATAAAAAAATAAACTATTCCTAATAAAATGCCTATAAAACCTGTTACTCTAGGGGCTTCTGGCGTACCACCTCCTATAAATATAACCACAGCAGCTATTATACCTATTGCCAGAGAAGCCCAGGATAAAACCTTAAATATCATTGAACTACTTTCTAGAACTTTATACTTTTTCCCCATTACATCCCCCTTTCTTTAACTTCGTTTATTTTTAAATAACTATGTACTATATGATACTGTTATTTGATCTTTGCCCCTCACAACTACATGTAAAAAACTATGGTTGCTCGGGACAGATTTTGCAAAGCAAAATCTGGTAGCCCCAAGGGGATTTGAACCCCTGTCTGATGGCTGAGAACCACCTGTCCTAGACCAGGCTAGACGATAGGGCCTATAGTTTCTCTAATCCGCATCAGTTACCTGCACCTGGCCTTTTACTTAATTCAAAACTATATTAAAGAAAAATCAATCTATTTTATTAAATTACAATACTATTTTAATGATTTTTTTAAGCTTGTCAAGCTGAAATTTGATTTTTGTATATAGTAAAGAGATAAAACTATTGACATAACATGTCTTATTAGGTATTATTCTTGATAAGTATGAATTTCTTTTACTTGAAGATTGGTTTTTGTTGGGATTAATACTGAGTCAGCCATTATTTCTGTGGCGGACGAATGTATAAAAATATGTCTACTCTAACAGGAACAGGTATAAGCACTAAATTAGATTCCTTCGCTGCAGGCAAAGAAGCTGCCTTAAACGCCTACTATCAAATTGAAAAAAATTACCCCAATATATTAATTATATTTATATCTGCAATATACAACCAACATGAAACAATAAAAGGAGTGCGTTCTATAATAAGAGATACGCCTATAATAGGATGCTCCAGTGTCGGATCTATTTCAAACTATGGCTTTCATCAAAACTCAGTAGCTGTATCTATAATTAGTTCTGATTCTATCAATTTTTTTTGCGGAATAGGCGATAAAATCAGCGCTAATTCTCGTTTAGCTGGAAGCAAAGCTGCCATAAAAGCTTTTGGTTCAATAAAAAAACATAATCCAAAACAAGCTTATATGATGTTTTCCGATAGTATTTCCGGAAACAGCGCTGATATTTTAAGAGGGGCTCAAGAAATACTTGGGACATGTTTTCCAATAATAGGTGGGGGCGCATGCAATAAATCACGCTCTTCACAAACATATCAATATGCAGATAATGAAATACTTACTGATTCCGTAGTAGGCGTTATTATATCAGGCACTATGGTATTAGGCATAGGACAATCCAGTTCCTGGCAGCCTATAGGAAAACCACACAAAATCACAAAGGCTAAATTTAACATTATAAAAGAAATAGACAGAAAACCTGCTGTAAAAATATACGAAGAATATTTCGAAAAATCTTTTGAAGAAATTAAAAATGATGGAATTTTCAAATTAGGTATAAATTACCCCTTAGGACTACGCCAAACAGATAAAAATAAAGAGTATATTACAAGAGTGCCTTTAATGCTAGAGAATAATGGAAGCTTTGTGCTCAATGCAGATATTAGAGAAGGTGAAAATATAAGTTTGATGATAAGCGACAAAGAACTGATTGTAGAATCTGCAAAAAAAGCTGCAGAAAAAGCTTTAAGCTATATAAAAAATACGAAAATAAAATTTGCGATTATGTTTAGTGATATAAGCAGGTTTTTACTCCTAAAAAATGACGCTTACAAAGAAATAGATATGGTGAAAAAAATTATAGGCATGGAAATACCTATTTTAGGCTGCTATACGTTAGGAGAATACGGACTTTTAAATGCAGCTGAATCTGCTGGCCAATATTGTTTTAACAACCATAGTGTTTCCATAACATTATTTTCAGAGTAACTATGAATATATCTTACATAATTGTATTCGCTTTAGTATCCTGTGTCCTCTTTATGCTATACCACATTGAAATCACCAAGCGCATAAAATCAGAAAAATCTAACAAAAAATTGCAAGATATCGTAGACCAGCTAGACAATCAGGCGAAAATAATTATAAAAACCGACCTTGCTTTAAATAAAGTACAAGAAGATTTAGACAGAAAAATAACAGGCCTATGTACGCTTCATGAAATTAGTAGAAAGTTAAGCTCTACTTTTAATATAGACAATATCTTTGGCATGATAAATCAGCCCTTTGTGTTAAAATTAGGGTTTTCAAAATTACTGATTACGTTAAAAGAAAATCCATCTGGGCTTATGGCAATAAAAAGCTCTGCAGGTTATTCTGACGCTGAAATAAAAATAATAGAAACAGAATTTAATAAAATAAATTTTGCAAGTTTTCTATTTAAAAAAGAAAAACCCATGCTAGTCAATAGGCTTATGGAAAGTATAGATAGAAGATGGAATCTCCTAGATCTCCTGAAAGTAGAATCTTTTCTAACAGCTCCTATTATAGTAAGAGAAGAGTCTATTGGTTTTATAATTGCTGGGAACACTTCTATGTATGGAAAAATTGGTGAAAACGACACTGAGCTTATGTCTATACTTACAGGCCTGGTAGAAACAGCCATTGAAAGCGCAAAGCTTTATACAGAACTTTTTGGTTCGCACAGAGAACTGGAAAGAAGGGTTGCTGATCGTACAAAAGAATTGGAAAAATTAAATGAAGAACTTAAAAACCTCAATAAGATGAAATCTGATTTTATATCCAGCGTATCCCATGAACTCAGGACTCCTTTAACATCCATAAAAGGTTACGCCTCTATATTGATGACGGGTAAGCTTGGAAATGTCTTGCCCGCTCAGAAAGAAAGGCTAGAGAAAATAGACAAGCACTCCAATAGCCTAGTCCATCTAGTAAACAATCTCTTAGATATTGCCAGAATAGAATCAGGAAAGACTCAGATGACAATGCAAAATATATCTGTAAAAGAAATGCTGGATTCAATAGTAGACATAATAACGCCTCAAATCAAAGAAAAAAACATTTCTTTAAAAATAAACTCCAAAACAAAATTCGATACAATAAAAGCTGATCATAGCCAAATAGAAAGAATATTTTTGAATCTTTTAAGTAATGCTGTTAAATTCACTCCAGAAAAAGGCACCGTATCCGTTGACGTGGAAGAAAAAGATGACGTTATCCAATTCAGCATAGAGGATACCGGCATAGGTATACCTCCTCAAGATATATCTAAAGTCTTTCAGGAATTTTTCAGGGCAGATAATGCGCTGGACCAGAAAATAAAAGGGTCCGGGCTAGGATTATCTCTTGTTAAAAAAATAGTGGAGGCCCATAAGGGCAAAATCTGGTTCAATAGTGAGTTAGGTAAAGGCTCCAGATTCACTTTCACGCTGCCAAAATATTAATCAAAGGAGCTAATATAATATGCTAAAAGAAAAAATACTTATAGCCGATGACGATTCTGATATATTGGATGTTATAAGAATAACCCTAGAAGCGGAAGGCTATGAAGGAACAGAAGCGCATGACGGTCAGGAAGCCATAGACATTATAAAAAAAACTACCCCTGACCTGCTTATAACAGACTTTAAAATGCCTAGAGTTTGCGGCGATGAAGTGTGCAGAATTCTAAAAGAGGATATATTGATACGGCATATGCCTATTATAATGCTAACTGGCAAGGGAGAAGTAACCGATAAGATACATGGCATCAACGCAGGTGCAGACGATTACATAGTAAAACCTTTTGAGCCCCAGGAACTGGTAGCTAGAGTAAAGATGGTGCTCAGAAGAACAGCCAGAGATCTGGACGCAAACCCGCTCACAAGGCTCCCTGGAAATGTTTCCATAATAAATGAGCTTGGTCTTCGTATAATCAAAAATGAATTATTCGCGGTATGCTATATTGACCTTGATAAATTCAAAGCTTTTAATGACAAATACGGTTTCGAAAAAGGCGACGAAGTGATAAAAAATACCGCTAGAATATTAATAAGCTCTGTACAGGAAAAAGGAACTCCTCAAGATTTCATAGGCCATATAGGAGGAGATGATTTTGTTGTAGTAACAATCCCCAATAAGGTAGATGAATTGTGTAAAAAAATAATAGATGATTTCACCTCAATGGTTCCCGGATTATACAACAAAGAAAAAAATAAAAAAGGTTACATAATAGGAAAAGACCGGCAGA
>JAPLMC010000101.1 GCA_026387215.1 Candidatus Omnitrophota bacterium | reverse complement strand
GAATATTGCCTATATAAACATAGTTTATACCTTTTGACATAGCTATGTTCCTGGCTAATATAAGCGTCTCTTCCGGCGTAGGGGGCAAATTTTTCAGCTGGTATGTAGGCCAGAATTTTGAAAAATGAACCGGCACGTCAGGTCCTAAATTTTCAACTATCCAATCGCACATCTTGGAAAAATCTTCTTTTGTATCATTGTAAGTTGGGACTACTAGGTTCACAAGTTCTAGCCATAATCCTTTTTCTTTTATGAGTTTTATTGCATTCATAACAGGCCCAATACTTGCTCTTGTAACATTTTCATAAAAATCTTCTGTAATACCTTTAAAGTCCACTTTAACAGCATCTAAAAATCCGCAAGCCTCTTCTAAAGGCTTTTGATTGATATACCCGGCTGTTACCCAGACATTCAATATGTTATTTTTATGCGCGATACTGGCTATGTCAGCCGCGTATTCAAAAAATGTAACAGGTTCAGAATAAGTGCAGGCAATAGTCCTACATTTATTGCCTATTGCTTCCTGGACAACTTGCTCTGGAGACATGTCCATATTTACAGTATCTTCTGGATTAGACTGTGATATTTCCCAGTTCTGACAATAAAGGCAATGCAAATTACAACCTGCAGTTGCTAATGAAAAAGAAAGGGACCCTGGCAAAAAATGATAAAAAGGCTTTTTCTCAATTGGGTCCACATGCGCTGCGCAGGGTTTTCCGTAAGCAAGGGTTTGAAGTTTTCCGCCTATATTAATGCGAGAGCGACAGTTTCCCCTCTCGAGCTCTTTTAACTCGCATCCCCTGGGGCATAACAAACATCTAACTTTTTTCATTCTTCTATAACTCTGTAATACTTTGCTTCTTTTGGAGTTAAATTAGACTTTTTTTCTTCTATATTATTTAAACTAGTTTTTAAAACATTGGCTCTCAGCTTATTAGTTTTTAAGATTGCCAAGCCTATCATTACTAAAACTATTATAATTACTGCGTTATATATTATTTTTTTAACCATGTCGTTTCTTTATGTATAAAATCATTGCTGCCATAAAAATAATAACGCTGGTAAGGCCTGCTAATGTTAAATTAGTACCCAAGAGATAAAGGTTATCTGCCCTGAACTGGGAAACAATTATTCTTATAACAGCGTACATCATTATATATAATAAAAATAAACCGCTTTCAAACCTTATCTTCTTCCTCAAATTCCATAATAGCAAAAATCCTATAAAATCTAAGATAAGCTCGTAAATTTGAGTAGGATGGCTATTCATGCCACAAAAAGGTTTCATTGATACGCCGGAACAACAGCCATTTAAAAAACAACCGATCCTGCCTATTGCCTGGCCTAGAATTATGGATGGGGCGATAAGATCAGCTAAAACCCAGAAAGAGACCTTGCGAATCCTTGAAAATATAAGCCCTGTTATTATACCTCCAAATATTCCTCCGTGTATAGAAAGTCCTCCTTCCCATACCTTGAATATATAAACTGGGTTGTTTAAAAAATCTTTGATATCGAAAAAAAAGATATAATAAATCCTGGCACTTATTATAGAACCTACCAAAACATAAAAGCTAAAATCGTACACCAAATCTGGATTTATTTTTTTTCTTATAGCCTCCAATTTTGCTATAAATATTCCAAATAAAAAAGCTATGGCTACCATCATGCCATAGCTATAAATTGTAAAAAAACCTATTTTAGCTATTATAGGATGCATAAATTATTTTACTTCTAAATCTGCTTTGCCTGTCCTCTGCTTTGCAAAATCCCAGGAGTAATCGTAAAGATGAAGGCCTTTACTGGTAGCTATAATTTCCCCGTTTTCTACTCCAATCTCTTCCGCCATATATTGCTTCACAAGCTCCAATCCACCTAAATTCGAAGGAAAGCCCCCCCATAAATCCCACGACCTGAAATATGGAAAAAAATGCAGCTTACCATAGCGGATTCTTGTGTCTATAAGCCTGAGACATGGAGGATCATTCAGTTTTATATCAGAGGGCATGCCTATCTCTATTGTTGCCTGATTAGTGCCATGGCCCTGAGTTTTGTACATTTTTATAACCTCTTCAACCTGGTTAACTTCTAAAGGCATTTCTTTTACCATTTCCTTGCCTTCGATTGTTTCTTTAAACCTTACTTTCGCATCCACCATTCTTTCACCATAGGTATAATCTTCCGTATTTGTTTTCTGGCCTGTCAATAAATAAGAAAGGTACCCGTGTATATATTCCATACTCGTAGGAGCAGGAATACTTGAGCCTTCCGACATTATAGGTATTATCTGGTGGCTGGGATTTTTTATTCTGATAGTAACAAAATCAAATTCAAGCCTTTTTTGCCCCTGATAACTTCCCCTTGTTATTGTATATACATGGCCAAATTCTAAAATCTTTGAAAGACATCTGAACCATGCATCGTCTAAATCAAATGCCTCTATGTGAACTGGCTTTAGTTCGTTTCTTTGCATTCTATTCTACTCCCCAGTATTTTTTGAGTTCTTTTGTAATGTCATCCTGGTCTTTATTTCCCAGGTCTTTTTCAAGTATTTTACCTCTTAAAGCTTTCTTCTTCAAGCTAATTAAATCCTCCAGCTCTTTAACACTCATTATCTGGCAGCCAAACACCCTTGTATGATTTTTTATGAAATTGTCATCTGAAGAAACTGTTATCTCATTCTTGCTGGACGATATCTTAAGAATATCAACTATTACTTTGTCAGCATCCTTATCCTTGTTTGAGAACAAAACCTCTACATCTCCATATATTTCTCTGTCTAACCCAAGGCCCTCGCTTTTACCATCAAAAACAATTATTACCTTATTAAATTTTTGATTCCTGCGCCTGAAATCTATAAGCGCTTTAATAAATACTAGACGTGACGCCTCCAGGCTTGTATCCTTTTTAGCATCAAACTCTCTGATCTTGCATATAGCATTGTATCCGTCTATAATCAGATATTTCAATTAACCACCCCAACCTTGTAGGTTTTCTATGGTTCAAGCTCTTCTACTATCTTTTTAAACGCTTCTTCTCCATTAAACGTCATGCCTTCTATGCCGAACTTGGATGCCGCCTCTATCAAATCAGCCCTGTCATCCACATAAAAGGCTTTTGAAGACGCCACATTTACTGATTTAAGCGCTGCGTTATAAATCTCCTTCGCCGGTTTCCTGAAACCCACTTCATAAGAAAGTACAAGTTTGTCAAATTCGAAAAATATAGGCATTTTCTTTTTAAGAAATTCACAATGCGCTTCATTTATATTTGAGATCATTACAAGTTTATAGTTCCCTTTTATTGCCATTAGAAAATTCTGTATTTCTTTATTAAGCGGCTCTTCAAAAAATATGTCATTCCATATAGGCAGAAACTCCTCATATTCCATATCCAGTTCTAGTGAATTTTTCACTTTTTTGAAAAATTCTATTGATGAAATCTTTCCTTCTTCATAATCTTTTGTAAAGCCTGAATCAAAGAAAAGCTGGTAGACATCGTGCTCGTTTTTAGGCATCAAGCGCAGGATTTTTTTAACCGCGATTCTGTGGTCAAAATTTATAAGAACGTTGCCTAGGTCGCAGAATATGGCTTTGTATTTATTTTTAGTCATAGATTAACGCGCAGAATATTTTCAGTCAATTTTAGGCAGGCATTTTATCGCTTTTTTAATCGCCTCTTCAGGATGCTCGTAATCTTTAAGTTTCCCACCCAGATAGGCGTCATAAGCAGCCAGGTCAAAATTTCCGTGGCCTGAAAAATTAAAGACTATGCATTTTTCTTTATTTTCTTTTTTACATATTAATGCCTCGTCTATTGCAGCTTTAATAGCGTGGCTCGTTTCAGGAGCAGGTAAAAGCCCCTCTGTACCTGCGAATAAAAGAGCTGCTTTAAAAACTCCTGTCTGATGATAAGCCCTTGCTTCGATGAGTTTTTCTTTAAATAATATTGACACTAGAGGCGCCATCCCATGATATCTTAGACCACCTGCGTGTATGCCCTCAGGCACAAAATCATGTCCCAGCGTATACATTTTTAATAAAGGCGTCATCTGGGCAGTATCCCCAAAATCATACCTGTAAGGTCCTTTCGTAAGAGTAGGGCACGCTGCAGGTTCAACAGCTATAAATCTTATATCCTGGCCTTCTATTTTATTTTTGATAAACGGAAATGTAAGCCCTGCAAAATTGCTCCCACCTCCAACACACCCTATCATAATATCCGGCTTTTCGCCTACAAGCTTTAACTGCTCCTTTGCTTCCAATCCTATAACTGTCTGGTGTAACATTACATGATTTAATACGCTTCCAAGAGAATATTTTGTATCAGCATGCGTAACTGCATCTTCTACAGCCTCTGATATAGCCATTCCAAGACTTCCAGGAGTATGTGGCATCTTTTTTAAAATTGCCTTGCCTGCCTTTGTTTTATTAGTAGGAGAAGCAAACACTTCTGCGCCCCATACATGCATAAGAGATTTTCTAAAAGGCTTTTGTTCATAGCTGCATTTCACCATATAAACAGTACATTTTAGTCCAAGGATTTTACAAGCAAATGAAAGAGCGCTTCCCCACTGACCAGCACCTGTTTCCGTGGCAATGCGATTTACGCCTTCTTTTTTATTAAAATACGCCTGGGCAATTGCTGTATTTGGTTTGTGACTTCCAGGGCCATTGCCGCTCTCGTCTTTATAATAGATCCTGGCAGGCGTTTTAAGTTCTTTTTCGAGGTTATAGGCCCTGCGTAAGGGCGTAGGCCTCCACAATTTCAGCATCCTAATTACATCGTCTGGTATTTCTATCCACCTATCCAGCGACATTTCTTGTTTTATAAGCTCTTTGGGAAATATAGGAGCTAGATCATCCGGCGATAATGGTTTGTTGGTTCCAGGATTAAGCGGAGGTGGCAAAGGGTTGGGCAAGTCTGCTTGGATATTATACCATGCCCTTGGAATGTTTTTTTCATCAAGTAAAATCTTGCGATTATCCATTTCTTCTCTCCTCTCTTTCCAATAAACTTTACAAAACTAACATTGTCAGAGTGTCAAGTTTATTACGCTAACTCTATGTGAATTTCTGGCTGATGTTTTATTGTTTCATGGATCAGACAGGATTCAACCACTTTTAAAAGCGCTGGTTTTCTCGCGCCTACATCAGCGTTTGGCAACTTTATTTTTGCGATTATGCTTTTAATCCTGGCGGGCTTATCAACAGCCTTTTCCCAGTCTAAAATTATATTCATACCTTCCGGATTAAGACCTGTATTTTTACAGAACGATAGGACATATACACCTATACACGAACCAAGAGAATCTATGAATAATTCAGGAGGGGTAAAGCCTTTGTCTTCTCCTCCAGCTGCTTGCGGCTGGTCTATTATAACAGAATGTGACCTATTCTTTGCCTCAAATTTCATGCCGCCTATATATTTTATCTCTGCTTTTTCCACAGTTATTATTATATCAATAAGTTTGCATTCAGGCAAGACTAGAAATATTTAAGAATCTCAGGAGGTTTTCTTTCAATAATAGGTATGTCTTTATTTTCAAAATATCCTAATGCAATAGGCGCTATAACCTTATAATTATCTGGTATTTGGAACCTTTCTCTAAACCATTTGTCTTTGTCCATGGTGCTCATCATGCCTACCCAGCATGATCCAATCCCCATTGATGAAGCAGCTAACATGAGGTTCTGGGCTGCCATTGCGCAATCATTTTGATAAAAGAGAGCGTCCACCCTGCCAAGTATTATTATCACGCACGGCGCATGATAGAATATACTGAAATCTTTTACTCTCATGCGTTTTCTATACCTGATAAACTTTGGATTCTCTTCTATTATCTTATTAATATAAGGTATAGCGCTATCGGAAAGTTCTTTTATAAGCGACTTATCCTGCACAACAATAAATCCCCATGGCTGTTCATTCATACCAGTAGGAGCCCATTTAGCAGCCTCAATAAGCTTAATTATTACCTCTTTTGAAATAGGCTTATCTAAATATTGCCTAATGCTTCTTCTGTTTTTAATAACTTCCAATATATTATCCATATTAGTATTTTAACCGTCTATCAATACCCCTGTCAATCCCTAACTTTACAAATTATGCCATGCACGAATTGTAAAGTTAGGCTATATATCAGGCTTAAATCCTATCTGAGGCTTTGGTTTAATAGGCGTAGGCACCATGAGCTTACGAATAACTTCAAAGAACTTTTTCGGGACGCATCACTTTGGGACACTTTAAAAAGTGGTGTGTCCCTTTTTGACACGTCCCTTAACACTCCCTTAATGCTTCTTAATACTTATAAAAATCGGCGGGGTTCATGTATTATAATATAATACTTTTCAGACTTAGCTTCTAAGATACGCACTAGCACATCTAATGCATTGGGACTTATAGATCGCGTATGTGGATATACTCTTACAAAATAACCTTCCCTAAGAGCCATTGAACGGTCTGTTTCTTCATCATCACCTATAGCAATTATTGAGGTTTCAGGTAAATTGGTTTCTTTTAATATCTCTTCTAGCCGCTGGCCTTTATCAGTAATTCTCTCGCTAACTTTAAACCTTCCACTGTCACACAGCATATGAAACCTGCTAGGGAAAAGCTCCATAATCTGCTCTATGTGTTCTTTGGTAGCCTTTCCTCCAGAGACAATATGAATATTTAGTTCGTCATCTGCGAATAGAAGCATGTCCATGGCCCCCAGACATTCTAAGAGAAAATCATCAATTGCGATGATGTTGCTATTAGTAGGTACGATCGTCCCTCCAAAATCAATCGCAATAACCTTGACCTTAAGTGCTATTTGTCCTATTTGGGGGGCGCATTACCCAATCACCATTGTGCGCATTAAATTCTTTATCTATAGTGTCTTGCATGCGTTGAACCGTACCGCCTTGGTTACCAATGGGAATTCTCAAAAAATATTCTTTAAAGATAGGTGAAGAATATATAGTAGCCGTAGATAAAAATATCATAACTATTGTTATTGAAATAATCTTATAAGTGAATAGTTTTTTAAACTTTATCATAATCTTGATAAAAAAATAGCCTTTTTTAGGCTGTTTTTAAAATACCTATTTCATATAAATTATACACTATATGCAATAAACATTCAAGTTATGAAATTAATTCTTGGTGTCAAGAACTTTGCTGACTTTCAGAGTTAGTAATACTTACGCTGTCAGGTTTTATTTCAGTAATAAGGGCATACAGCCATCTTTGGCAACTTTGGGTATTCGGGAATCTCCTGAATACCCTTATCCTGCGCTTT
>JAPLMC010000079.1:8484-14120 GCA_026387215.1 Candidatus Omnitrophota bacterium | reverse complement strand
CAGGAGAGATAAGGATTAATTATCCGCGCAACGGAGAATACCTGCAGGTTTCAAATAATCTTTCATTTCTTTTTCCTACAGGCCTTGATCTTGGACTTGTTAGCCAGGTTAAAAAACTCATAAAAGAAGATGATGTGAAGACAAATATACTTGAATTTTGCGATGGAAATAAACTGGACAATCTTAGAGTAGAGCATATTATAGAAGCTGCAAAGACAGGTGATACTCTTGCAATAGAACTTTTGGAAGACGGAGCCGTGAATCTAGGGATAAGAATTGCATATCTTGTAAATTTATTTAATCCTGAGATAGTAATAATTGGTGGAGGCATTGAAAAAGCAGGAAATCTGCTTCTAGAACCTTTAAGAAGGACTGTAAGAAAATGGGCATTTGAAGAACCAGCGAATATTGTTAAAATAATACCTGCAAGGCTTGGAGAAGACTCTGTGGCATTAGGCGCTGCAAGCGTTGTAATAAGAGACGTTTTTGTGCAAGCCTAAAAGCTTTTTCCCAAGTATCTTGACAAAACTTACAATGTAACTTTGTCAAGATTATGTATGATTTTAGCATTATAACCATATCATAACTGTATCAGTTGACAAAATAATAATAATATGATATACTTCTCAAACATAGGAGAAAGAGATGTATCTGAAGCGTATCATATTGTTTTATTTCTTTTTATTTAATGCAGTTACAGCAATAAATCCTACCATATCATATCCGTATAATCAATCTCAAGAAGATATAACGCAATATATAGTAGATTTATCCAAAGATATTCACAATTCTATCCAAAAACCAGATTCAACTATTTTATCTAACTCAAAAGGCGAAGTGAAGCTAAAACTTTTTCTTTCTCCATGGGGAGAGCTTAAGGATGTCTATGTCTCAGAATCTTCTGGCAGCAGAGAGTTAGATGGTTTATGTTTGAAAACAGTCTGGCTATATAAAAGATATCAGCCGTTTCCTGAAAAATTAGGAGATAAGGATTTATGGATAGATGTGCCAATTATATTTGAGATTGATAACTCTAGGCCTGACTCTTTAACAAGCTCAGAGTTTCGAGCAGATACTTCAGCTTCGCTTGGGGTAAATTCTGCGAGTCGAAAACATGTAAATTTAGGAATAAATGACGCAATAGATATAGCATTGGAAAATCATATGGCTGCAAAAATAGCCCAGGAAGAAATAGAGCTATCAAAACTCAAAATAAGGGAAGCCAGGCGCGCACTTTATCCAGCAGCTAGCATGAATTATCTGGAAACTACAGGAAAGACTGCAGGCACAACACAGGATTTTACAGATAAAGAATACAAGCTTAAGTTTGAATATCCGCTGTATTATGGTTGGAGGCTTAAATATGCAGTTGAGCAGGCCATGAGCAACCTGAAGGCATCAACATCAAATTATGAAAAAGCTTTGCAAGATTTAAGGGGCGAAGTAGAGCTGGCGTTTTATGCGTATATGGCTAACAAGATGGATTTAAAATTACATAAAACTCTTCTAGAAGAGACAGACAGTATCTTTACTCAAGCCAAGAAGAGGCTTGAACTTGGCTTGATTACCAGAGCAGAATTTTTGCAACTAGAATCTCAGATGCAGCAGATAAATTACCAGGTTATATCCAGCGAGAATGAATTAGCTATGGCAAAGCTTACTCTGGCGCAGGCAGTTAATATTAAGGAAGGAGAAAATGCAATAGAGACAATAGATAAAGAGCCTGGAAAAGACCTGGAGCCAATTGTTGTAGAGATAACTTTAGAGGAATGTATAGATTCAGCTTTTAGGTTTAGGCCAGATCTTAAATCAAAAGAGTATATGTTGGAATTTAATGATTATGAACGCAAGATAACGGAAAGTAAAAATCAACTTAAGGTAGACCTTACCGGAACATATGGCAAGTCTGGCGGAGCGTACGAAACCGAATCTATGACTATGGGGAACGATTGGTATATAGGTCTCAAGGCATCAAAACCATTAGGCGGTAATACTCTTTCTACTGCTTTTACAAAGGATAAGACAAGCCAGAAACATGGTCAGTCATCTAGGACGGAATCTGTTACTAAATCTGTAGAACTTGGTCTATTGGATGGGCTTCAACATTTTTCTGAAGAGAAATCTGCAGAGATAGGATATAAAAAAGCAAAGGATGAATTAGAGCAGGTAAGAGATAGTATTATTAAAGAGGTGAAGGAATCATATTTAAATTATAAAAAAGGCTTAGTTCAAATAATGTCAAATCTCAATAAAATTAAATACAAAGAAGAGGAACTTAAGGTCATTAAATCGCGCGCAGAATTAAACGAAGTATCTCTTTCAGAATTGGCTCAGGCTTATATGGGCCTTACAGATGAGAAGGCTTATTATATAGAAACGCTTGGAAGTTTGTATCAATCTCTGGCAAAGTTAAACAAAGCTACGGGATACGCGCTGTTTCTAGACGATGAGAATTTTAAATTGGCCAATACAAAATAAAAAGAGGAGAATATGAAAAATAAATTAAAATTTTTAATTATAGGCTTTATAATTTTATGGGTTATAGCTTTTAGCATAATGTGGCTAAAGACATTGGCTAAAAAAGAGCATATCAAGGATTTTGCTTCTTTAAAGCAGGCTGTAAGCGCAATGTTTGCGAAGACTGGAACTAAAAAACAGGCAGGGCCTGATCTAGCAGCAAGTGGCGGAGAGGAACAGAAAGAAACTATTCCTGTGAGGTGTTATAAAATAGCGCTTATGGATTTTAAAGATGATCTCCCTGTTATGGGCACAGTAAAAGGCGCATTAGAGATACCTCTTAAGTTTGAAGTTAACGGTGTTATAGAGTCTATAAATTTCAGAGAAGGCGATATGGTAAATGAAGGCGAGATAATAGCGTCTATTTATAAAAAAGACGCGCAATTAAAAGTAGAATATGCAAAAAGTAAGCTAGAGTCTACAAAGACGCAAGCTCTTGCTGCAAAAAAGAAATATGAGATGTATAAGAATCTTTATGATATAGGAGGTATTATAAAGGCAAAATTGGAAGAAGTGGAGCTGGAAGCAAAAGGCGCTAGTGAGCAGTCTAAGTCAGCAGAGGTGGAGCTTAAGTCAGCAGAGACGGAGCTTAAAAAAACAGATCTTTATGCGTTTCGCGAAGGAGTTCTTGGCGTCAGAGAAGCTGAGGCAGGAGAATTTGTAACACCAAACAATAAGATAGCAACTATTTATGATGTAAAAGATGTGTTCGTGGAACTTGGCGTAGTGGAGAAGGATATTGATAAAGTTACGCTCGGACAGAAAGTCATAGTTACAGTGGATGCGCATTCCGGGGTAGTATTTGAAGGCAAAGTAGATTATGTATATCCTCTTATAGAAGGGAAGTCCAGGACATTAATTGCTAAAGTTAAGCTTTCTAATCCGGACGCTCAACTTTTGCCTGGAATGTTTGCAAGAGCTATGATAACAGTCGCTGAATTTAGTAATGCGATAGTTATCCCCAGTCTGAGCCTTAACAAAAAAGATGAAGGATATACCGTATCTGTGGTTGATGAGCAAAATAAAGTGCGTATTAAGCCGGTCAAAGTAGAATATGTTACTACAGATTATTCTGTTATAGGAGAAGGTATCAGCGAAGGTGAATTGGTAGTTACAGAAACTCCTCAGGAACTAAAAGAAGAGATGCCTGTTCAAGTTATAGAAGTCCAGGAAAATAATCAAGCTCAATGAAGCTACCAGACCTTTCAATAAATAAACCTGTAACTGTAATAATGATTTTCCTGGGGATTGTGCTTATGGGCCTGATCTCTCTAGGCAGGCTGCCTCAGGAATTATTTCCAGCCATTTCTTACCCTCAACTTACCATTGTAACAACGTATGAAAACGCCGCTCCAGAAGAAGTAGAAACCCTTATAACTAAAATCATAGAAGAAGCGGTCGGCACTGTAGGCAGTCTTAAGCGGATCAGCTCTGCTTCAAAGGAAGGCATTTCCATTGTAACAACAGAATTTAATTGGGGAACAAATATGGACTTTGCTTCACTAGGCGTAAGGGAAAAAATAGACCTTGTGAAGGAAAGACTTCCTCTGGGTTCAGCAGATCCTATAGTAATGAAGTTCAATCCATTTGAACTTCCTGTAATGACTCTTAGCGTTACAGGAGAGAAGACACCCTCGGAACTTTTAAAGCTTACAAGAAAATTTATAAAGGATGAACTTGAAAAAGTGCCTGGCGTTGCCTCATGTAATATAACAGGCGGGCTAGATAGAGAAATAGTTGTATCAATTGACCAGGCAAGGCTGAGGGCATCAGGTGTAGGGATAAATAAAATAGTGGAAGCGTTAAAATCCTCAAATCTTAATTATCCCGCAGGCAACATAGAAGAGCATTTTTACGAATATCTGATACGCACAATAGGGGAGTTTGAAATAATCTCTCAGATAAAGGATACGGTTGTAGGGGCTGACGAGCCTGAAGGTCAGAGGCCTATTTCAGAAAGTCTGGAGTCTCAAAAGAAAAAAGAAGAAATGGTTAGGCTTGTATACCTGAAAGATGTCGGAGAAGTAAAAGATACGTTCCAGGAACGTACCAGTATTTCCAGGTTTAATGGGAAGGAAAATATATCGGTATCTATTTTGAAACAGGCAGGTTCTAATACATTGCAGGTGGCGGATAACGTAAAGAAGCGGCTTAATGATATAAAGAAAGACTTACCTAAAGGTATAAATTTAAATATAGTATATGACCAGTCTATTTTTATCAGAAAATCCATTAGGGACGTTGGAGACGCTGCATGGCAGGGTGGGCTTTTAGCATTCCTGGTTTTGTGGTTATTTTTAAAGAAGTTAAAGCCTGCACTGATAGTTGCTATGTCTATTCCTATCTCAATAATGATTACATTTACACTTATGTATTTTAGCGGCATTTCGCTGAACATGCTTTCTCTTGGCGGGCTTGCTTTAGGTATAGGTATGCTTGTAGATGCTGGTATTGTGGTTATTGAGAATATATCAAATCATATTCAGGCCGGAAAAGAATTAAAAGAGGCTGCAAGAATTGGCGCAAATGAGGTTGAAAGCCCTATATGGGGCTCTGTCATGACAACAGTAGTTGTATTTTTACCTATGATATTTGTTACAGGCATTGCAGGCCAGCTCTTTAAAGAAGTTGCCATAACTGTCACGTACTCTCTTATGGCTTCATTGTATGTGTCTTTAGCATTAATTCCTTTGTTTGTAACCCTAGGTAACAAGAAGAAGCCTGGCTCTAGCAAGGCAGCGCCTATGGCAGAAGGCTCAGAGTTTAAATTAGTTAAATGGATGGGAACTGTATATGGCAAGTCTTTGCCAGTTGCGTTAAAAAATAAAAAATTAGTAATATTCGGAGCTCTTATCCTATTTTTATTCAGCATGATCATATTTCAGTTCCTTAATAAGGAGTTTATGCCCAAGATAGACCAGCGCGAATTTGCCATGAAGGTTAATCTCATGACAGGCACAAGGCTTGAGATAACAGATTCTAGCGTTAGGAAGATAGAAGAAAAACTTTTAAATAATAAAGATGTGGATAGCATAGCAGTTGCTATCGGTTCCAGCAAAGAAAAAGGCATGGGGTATATGGTAGAGACTCTTGGTTCGCATCAGGCTAATATTATTATT
>JAPLMC010000079.1:0-8442 GCA_026387215.1 Candidatus Omnitrophota bacterium | reverse complement strand
TTAGCACTTCTAAAATAATACAAAATCTAAAAAAAGAATTAGATAAAGAAAATCTAGAAGGCGCAGAAATAGAATATATCTTACAGGATAGTATTTTTAAAAGTGCATTGATGGGCAGTGCGCCTATAGTGATAGAGATAAAAGGCCAAGACCTTAGTTTTACAAAAAAACTTTACGAAGAAATCCATTTCGAGCTGGCAAAAATACCAGGCATATATGGCATAAGAACGAGCCTTGCGCCTCCGGCCCCAGAAACAAAAGTGAATATTATTAAGGATAAAGCTGCTTTATATAATCTCTCAGTAGGCTCTATAGCTCAGGCAGCTCATGTTGCTATTAAAGGTATTACTGCTACAAAGTTTAAAGAGCAAGGAAGAGAGATAGATATAAAGGTAAGACTAAGACCTGAGGATAGAAAAAAGCTTTCAAGCGTAAGAAATATATTAATACATTCCCCATTAGGAATAGATATCCCGCTCTCAGAGGTTGCTTATATTTCGCATGGAGTTGGCACAAGCGAAATAAAAAGACTTGATCAGCAGAGAATAATATTAATGACCGCAAATGTTACAGGCAGGCCTCTTGATAAGGTGATAGGGGATGTCAATAAAGCGATAGATTCTATAATGGCCAAGTACGCTGATATAAAAAAGCAAGCCGCAAAACAAATCGAGAAGGATTTTACAATACAATTAGCCGGCGAGAACCAGGAAATGAAAGAATCGTTTTTAAGTTTAATGTTCGCGCTAATCCTTTCAGTGCTACTGGTGTATATGATTATGGCGAGTGAATTTGAATCATTTTGGCAGCCTTTTATTATCATGTTTACCCTGCCATTATCTTTGATAGGCGTTGCATGGATTTTATTTCTGACTCATACACCTATTAGCGTTGTGGTTATATTGGGCGTAATAACGCTGGGCGGAGTTGTTGTTGATAACGGGATAGTTTTAATAGATAAAGTAAATGTTCTTAAGAATGAGGGGAAGGATATTGTGACAGCAGTCAGCGAAGCAGGGTCAAGCAGGCTCAGGCCGATAATGATGACATCATTTACTACGGTTTTAGGCCTTCTTCCGCTAGCGCTTGGCCTTGGAGAAGGCTCTGAACTTCAAGCCCCTATGGCAATAACTGTAATGGGAGGTCTTACTGTTTGCACTTTTCTGACACTTTTTGTAATTCCAGCTCTTTATGTTATAGCTGCAACGTGGTTAGAAAAAAAGAAAGTACAAGTTGCGCCTGTTGCATCGCAAGCCACGTCTGAAGCAATTAAGATAGAACCCATTAAAGTAATGAACGGTTGCGACCGCTCACTGCAAGTTGATAAACTTGAGATTGCAAAAGATATAATTGTAATGCCTTTAAGGGCACTGGCAAAACCTGAAGTATTTAAAATCGAATCCGCGCCTGAAAAACGAGAAGAGCCAGAGAGCGCACAACTTACAAAAAGGCAGGTTAAATTATTGGAATATATTAAAACCTCAGGAAAAATTACGAGGAAAGAATATTCTGATTTATTTAGGATATCAATACCTACTGCAGCTCGGGATTTGAGATATCTTATGGATAAAGGTTTTTTAAAGGCAGAGGGCCCGCTTGGGCCTGGAAGATGGTATGAATTAAAATAAAGGCAAAGGCCGAGAATAGGCAGGTTTTAATCTGCCAAAAAAATATCCATGTCCCTTCCCAGTTATTCAGTCAATAAGCCTGTAAGCATAACAATGCTTTATATAGGCATTGTTATTTTGGGCGCAGTTTCTCTGCTCAGGCTTCCTGTTGAACTAAAGCCAAATATTTCTTACGGAGACATTAGCATAGTTATAGAGGTAAGAGGCGGTATGCCTCCACAGGAAGTCGAGAGCATGGTTACAAAGCCGATAGAAGAAGCTGTATCTACGGTTACCCATCTTGAAAATGTCTATTCCACATCAAAGGCAGGAGAATCTAGAATATGGCTTGAGTTTGAGCCAGGCATTAATATGGATTTTGCTGCCTTGGAAACAAGAGAAAAGTTTTCCAAGATAAAAGACAAACTCCCTAGAGAGATTGAAAAACCAATCTTAGCCCAATATAAGGAATCTGATACTCCTATAATGGTGCTTGCAATTACAAGCAATGTCCATACAGTAGAAACATTGAGGAGAGTCGTAGACGAGCAGGTTAAGGAAAGAATCTTAAGAGTGGAAGGCGTGGCAAATGTGGATGTATATGGAGGGAAAGAAAGGAAGATTCTTGTTGAGATAGACCAGGCAAGGCTTCAGGCTCATCATGTGCCTATAGATAGCGTAGTGAGCTCATTAGGAGCAAACAATTTTAGCCTGCTTTTGGGAGATATTTCCAAGGCGAAAAATAGATACCTTATAAGGGCTATAGGAACTTTTAAAAGCACTAAAGATATGGAAAATATAGGAGTGAGCATTACCCCACAAGGAGCTGTTATAAAACTTAAAGATGTCGCAACTGTGAAGGACTCTTATGCAGACCCTTCAAATTATGCAAGGACAGATATAGAGCCGGTAGTTTCAATATATATACAGAAAGAATCTACAGCCAATACAATCAAAGTAGTTAACGGCATAAAAAAAGAACTTAATCAAATCAAAAATATAATAGATAAAAACATCTACATAAAGGTTACGCTTAATCAGGCAGATGTAATTAATGATGCTATAGATGCAGTGAAAAGTTCTCTTATAAGCGGCGCATTTCTTTCAGTCCTGATACTTTTGATAACGTTGAGAGATATAAGGCCTACATTTATAATAAGCGTTACTATTCCAATCTCAGTTATGTTTACGTTTATTCTCATGTATTTTCAAAAACTTTCTTTAAATGTAATGACATTGAGCGGCCTTGCACTTGGCATAGGCATGCTTGTAGATAACTCAATAGTCGTGCTTGATAATGTAGATAAGAAGAGGTCTGAACTTCTACCTTTAGCTGGTTGGAGAGATAAAGACAAGACTGCAGTTATAGAAGGCGCTTCAGAAATGGGCTTGGCAATAGTTGCGTCTACTATTACTACTGTAATAGTGTTTCTCCCATTTGCATTTGTAAATAAAGAAACAAGGATGCTTTGGAGTGGGTTAGCCTTTACTGTTACTTATTCTTTACTTACAAGCTTGTTTGTGGCCATGACACTGGTGCCTACTTTATTAAGCCAGATGGCGGCCAAACCAATAGAAAAAAAAGAACGGAAGACGTTAAAGAAGAGCGTGGCTATTAAAATAAAAGGCATGTATAGAAAAGGCCTGGTTATGGCCCTGAGATTTAGGTATCTATTGACTGGCGCGGCATTTTTGATGTTAGCTGTTGCGTTATTTTTTGGTATGAAACTGGAAAAAGAATTTATGGTAGAAGCAGAAGAAGGCCGTTTTACAATATTTGTTGAATTAGAGCCAGGCGCTAAATTAGATGTTACTGATAAGATGGCGAAAGAATTAGAAGAAAAACTTGCTAATATAAAAGAAATAAAGACCTTTACATCCAGGGTTGAGCCAGGGTCTTCAAAGATATATGTTAAATTAAAGCTTATAAAAGACAGAGCCCGCTCTACAAAAGAAGTAATGGATGCTATACGGTTGGAAGGGGATGTAGTTGCGAGGCATTATAAGGGGGGGTTTATATATTTTTCAGAATTAGAAGAAAGCGGGTTAAAAGAACTTACTCTGGATCTTTGTGGATATGATTATAAGATATTAAAAGAAACCGCTATCTCAATAGCTACTAGACTTGGCAGCATAGATGGTCTTCAGGATATAAGAATGTCCAGAATAAGCGGAAGGCCTGAGTGGCTTGTTAAAATAGATAAACAGCAGGCAGGTTTGTTTGGATTAACAACCCAGGAAGTAGCAGAGACATTGCATGGAGAAATAAGAGGCCTGCGGGCTACCCTTTTCCATACTGAAGCACAAGAAATAGAAACTATAACAAGGCTACAGAAAAAATACAGAGCTAAAGTAGATGATGTAAGGAGACTTGCAGTGTATACTCCTGAAGGTGGCTCTATATTCCTAGAGCAGATTGCGGATTTTGTGCCAGACATAGGCATGAGTGAAATTACAAGAAAGAACAAGACAAGAGTTGTGCAAATAACAGCAATGGTTTCAAAAGGGTCTTTACAGAAGGCAGTGGAAAAAGTAAAGGCGAGTCTCGAAGACATGGAATTTCCAAAGGATTATTACTGGAAGGTAGGCGGAGACTATGAAAGGAATATAAAAAATGAAAAAGAATTATCCGCGCTTCCTTTTTCTCTAACACTACCCTATGTCCAGATGCCAGGCGTTTTATGGATAACACTATTATTAGTTTTTATGGTGTTAGCGTCTTTATTTGAGTCGCTTACTCAACCTTTTGTAATACTTTTTTCAGTGCCACTTGCAGTAATTGGAGTTGTAGCAGCGCTTTTTATATCTCATAAACCTATATCAAGAGGCGTTATTATCGGGGCTATAATGCTGGCAGGTATTGTCGTAAATAATGCCATCATATTAGTTGATAGGATAAATTTTCTTAGGATTAAAAAAGATGGCAGCCAAACCGATAAATACCATAGTATACTGCGCGCATCTATTATAGCGGGCGAGGACAGATTCAGACCGATATTTATGACCACATCTACAACGATACTCGGGCTTGTACCAATGGCATTTGATAGAAGCGAATCAGCAAACCTGTGGTCTCCTCTCGCGATAACTGTTATTGGCGGTCTCACGTCTTCTACAGTAATGACATTATTTTTGGTGCCAAGCGTTTATATGATCTTCGAGGATTTTAATGCAATAATTTTAACTCCAAAACGATTATTAGTATTTATTCAAAGAAGAATATATGGTATAATAAAAGGGAAAGAAAAACCTGTAAAAAATATTTAAGGAGATAAATTTATGGATAAAACATTGCGGTCAATACTATGGATATTAATAGGATTGGTGGTGTTGAGCAGCTTAAGCACAGCTTGGTTTTTTCTTTCAAAAGAAAAACTTTATAGTGAATATACGAATCTGGAAGAATTATTTAAGACTACTATGGATAAACTAAATACGGAGATTGCCTTCGTAACAAAGGAAAAGACAGAATTAAAATCAAAATTGCAAACCATAGAGGAGAAATTTAATATTCTGGAAGCAAGCCACAGGAACTTGAGCTCTGAAAATGAGACAGTGGTTAGAGAAAGGAACCATTTGAAGATAGAGCTTTCCAGCGTTAAAAAAGGAAAAGCGTTTCTTGAGAAGAGACTGAAGGACATGGAATCGGATATGTTTGTTGCCAACCTTATGCAGCAGAAGGTTGGTTTGGAGGTAGAGATAGAAAGATTAAAAAATGAAATGAATCCGAGAGATCAAGAAATAGCGATATTAAAAACTGAGAATCTAGACAAGGATTTAAAACTGGCCCAATTGCAGGAGGAGAAAAACTCAATTGAACAGAAGCTGAAAAATTCTGAGCAGGTTGCGCAAATTCTAAGCAGCGATCTTTTGAAAGAAAAGGATTTAAATGGAGATAGTAAGGCAATGTCTGAGAAAATGGCGATGGAAAACAATACGCTCAATTCCAAGATATCAGAATTTGAAGAGATAGCAAAGGAATACAATAATCTTCTGGCTGAAAAAGAAAATATGAAGGCAAAGATTGCCAAGCTTGAAAGTGATATTGAATACAAGGATCGTGAGGTAACTAAATACAAGGTTGCGCTTCAGGAAAGCGCAGTTAAGTCTCAGGAAGTAAGGGCGGAGGCTTATCATACTCCTAACGAGGTCAAGTTGCCTACTATACGTGCACAGAAAACAGCCATGCTTACCACTCCTTCTTTGGAACGTATAGGGGAAAAAGAAGAGTTAAAAGGCAAGATTGTTACGATTAATATGGAACATAATTTTGTGGTCATAGATCTTGGCAAACAGGATGGAATTGATATAGGAAATAAATTTAATGTTTACAGAGGGGAAACGCTTCTTGGTTCAGTAGAGGTTATACAGGCGCGCGACAAGATTGCAGCAGCTGATATAAAAGATTTAAAAGAAGGTATGAGCATAGAAGTTAATGATACTGTTGTGAAAAGATAAGCGATGGGCCTTTTCGAAATATTATAAGCAATAGCCCGCCTTAGAACCGCGTATTCTGGAAATAATATTATGAAGATAGGTATAATTGGTCCGTCGCAGTCAGGAAAGACAACTATATTTAAGGTATTGTTGCAGTCTGCAGATATCTTAGGCGATATAGGTATGTTTAAATTTATGGATTATCGCATAGAAAAGCTAAGCGATATTTTTTCCTCAAAGAAAAAAGTATACCCTGAGACAGCTTTTCTGGACATTGCTTCAGGCGCAGGTTTTGCAGCCAAAGAGTACTCCAAACTGCACGATGTAGACCTTTTTATATGTGTGGCAAACGCATTTTTTAATGAAGACCCAAAAAAAGGCCTGGAAGGATATATGATGGATATTATACTTTCAGATCTAGAGGCTATACAAAATAGGATTACCAAAATAGAGAAAGAAAGAATGAAAATGAAGACTGACACAGAGAGCGAGATGAAGTTGTTGAAGAAATGCCAGGATTCCCTTGAAAATTCAAAACTTTTACGCAATATAGGATTGACTAAAGATGAGCTGAAACTTTTTTCCGGTTTTTCATTTATAAGCCTTAGACCTATAATAGTTGTCTTGAATCTGGAAGAAGGGGCGAAAGAGGATAAAATAAAACTGGCCGAAGAATATTGTTCTTCAATAGGTGTAAACTGCATAAGATTCTTTGGCAAGACAGAATTCGAAATTTTAGAATTGAATCCACAGGAACGCGATCAGTTTTCTAAAGATATGGGATCCGGATATAATTTTAGGGAAAATATGTCGAGATTAATATGCAAGGAACTGAATCTTCTCACGTTTTTTACAGCAGGTGATAAGGATACAACAGGCTGGCATCTGGAATCAGGTTTGAGCGCTATAGAAGCCGCAGGCAAGATTCATTCTGATATAAAGAGGGGTTTTATCAGGGCGGAAATTGTAAATTACCAGGATTTTGTAAAATGCGAAGGCAACATGCAAAAAGTACGCGAAGCAGGATTATTGAAAATAGAGGGGAAAGAATATATTGTTAAAGATGGAGACATGCTAAACATCCGCTTCAACGTCTAAAAAACTTGACAATCTGACAATGTCAGTTTTGTCAAGATTATGCGTTAAAAAGGAGGGAAAGTGCGGAAGATCAGAAGAGCACTCATAAGCGTATCAGATAAAAAAGGATTAGGGGAGCTGGTAAAGGTGTTAAATGAGTTTAAAGTGGAGATATTGTCTACAGGTGGAACTGCTAAGCTGATAGCGGAGCTGGGTATACCTGTTAAATCTGTTTCAGATTATACTGGTTTTCCAGAGATGCTGGATGGAAGAGTAAAGACCTTGCATCCAAAGATTCATGGTGGACTTCTTGCTATGCGGGATAAAAAAGACCACATGGAACAGATTGGAAAACATGACATAGGTCTTATAGATATGGTGGTAGTAAATCTTTATCCTTTTGAAAAAACAGTCGCAAAATCTGATGTGAAGCTAGAAGAGGCGATTGAAAATATAGATATAGGTGGGCCAAGCATGTTGCGTTCAGCTGCAAAAAATTCTAAGGATGTTGTAGTAGTGTGTAATCCGGATAGATATAAAGACGTGATAGAAGCATTAAAGCAAAATGACGGAGCGATTTCCGATGAATTACATTTTAAATTAGGTATTGAAGTTTTTGAGAAAACATCAAAGTATGATGCGGCGATTTACAACTACTTAAAATTGCAGGCAAAGAGCAATGGGCAGAGATCAGAGAGCATAGAAAGTAAATTTCCAGATACTTTAGAATTGAAGTTTGAAAAGGTACAGGAGTTAAGATACGGAGAAAATCCACACCAGAAGGCAAGTTTTTATAAAGATAAGAATATTAACGTGGTTGGTATTAGTAACGCCAGACAGCTTCACGGCAAAGAACTTTCTTTTAATAATATTATAGACCTGGATGCAGCTCTTGAGATAGTGAAAGAATTTAAGGAGCCGACAGCGAGCGTTATAAAACATACGAATCCATGTGGCGCAGCCAGCAATAAAACATTGGCTGATGCGTATAATGATGCTTTAGATTGCGACAAGATATCTGCTTTTGGAAGCATAGTAGGCCTTAATAGAGAGGTGGATTTAAAAACAGCCGAGGCAATAATTAATGCAGGTTTTACAGAATGCATTATCGCCCCTTCGTATGAAAAAAAGGCTCTGGATATTTTAATGGATAAGAAAAATCTCAGATTGATAGAAGTCGGCGAGTTAAAAGGCATAGAGAAGGATTATGATTTGAAAAAGGTTGTAGGCGGGCTCTTGATACAGGATAGGGATATTTTTCATATAGAAGAGAAAGATTTAAAAGTAGTTACAAAGAAAAAACCTACAAAAGAAGAAATAG
>JAPLMC010000061.1 GCA_026387215.1 Candidatus Omnitrophota bacterium | reverse complement strand
GGAAGGAATTATTGGCGTCTTCTGTTATAGGCCAGACAGGGTATATTTATATAATTGATTATAATGGTAATTATGTCCTTTCTAAAGGACGTAAGAAGGACGGAGAACGCATCTGGTATACAGAAGATGATGAGGGCCAGTTTGTTATCCAGAATGTAGTTGCAAAGGGAAAAGTTCTAAAAGAAGGAGATATTGAACGCTATGCTTATTCCTGGAAAGACGCAGGAGAAACTATATACAGGAAACAACTGGTTGCAATCATGCATGTTCCTGTGAAAAAATGGGTTGTGGGCGTAGTTATATATCCAGATGAATTATTAAAGTCAGATTTTGAAGAGATAAAGAAAGAGGAATTGAAAAATTTAATGGCAGAACAAAGGTTTGGCAAAACAGGGTATTTATCTATTATAGGAGCTAGTGGAGAGCAAAAAGGCGCTTATATTTTATCAAAGGATAGAACGCGCGATGGTGAAAATGTCCTTTGGGAGAAAGATGACAGGGGAAACTCATTTATTAATGAAATAGTTGAAGATGCGCAGAGTTTGGAAAGTGCAAAAAGCAGAATAAAATATTATTTTGGGAAAGAGTCTGGCGCTCGAGTAGAAAGACAAAAGGTTTTAGCGTATACGTATTTTAAACCATGGAATTGGATTATAGTAACCTCAGTTTATCTGGATGAATTTTTTGGGTATATTGATAGCATAAGGAACTGGATAGTTTTTATTTGCATCATAGCCATTGTGCTGGGGTCATTTATCGTGTATTTCTTCGCCTCAATAATGACACGTACGCTTAATCAACTTATAAATAAAATGAGCAAAGTTGCTAGAGGCGATTTGGATGTAAATATGGATGACGTAAGGGTCTTGGGAGATAAAAATGAAGTAGGCCAGCTGGCAAATGCGTTTAAACAAATGACGGATAATTTGTATCAGACTACGTTTTCAAAGGATTATGTTGATAACATTATCGGGAACATGAATGATTCGTTATTTGTTATAGATAAAGATGCAAGGATCATGACAGTGAATAGCGCTACATGCCGCTTAATTGATTGCAGTGAAACAGAGATGCTAAAATATCCTATAGCTAATTTTTTCATGTCAGGAGAAGAAGGTTTAAAGGCCCTCAAAGAAAAGATTTTTAAAGGCGAGATCATTGAAAATCTCGAAATGGAATTAAAAGATAAAAAAGGCAATTCCATTCCTGTTAGTATTAATGGGGCGCCATTGAAAGATTTTGACGGGAAAGTAACCAGGGCTGTTTTAGTAACGAGAGATATTAGTGAACACAAGAAACTTCTTAGCGAACTATCCGATGCTAGAAAAAATTTAGAGGATAAAGTAAATAAGCTTGAAAAAAGCGATAAAGCTATGCTTTTTATGGTTGAAGATTTAAATAAAACTGCCAGAGAACTAAAAGAAGCTAGGAACAAGCTTGAAGAAAAAGTTATTGAGATAGAGAGAATAAATAAAGAGCTGGACGATTTTACTTATATAGTATCTCATGATTTAAAGGAACCGCTGAGAGGCATAAGGGCATTTGCCAAGCTTATTGCAGAGCAGTATTCGGATAAGTTTGACAAAGAAGGAAAGGAGAGCCTTAAGGCTATATTAGATTCCGGTGCTAGGATGACTCGGCTCATAGAAGACCTTTTGAATTTATCCCGCATAGGAAAAATTAGGAATATAGAGCCGAATGTAGATCTTAATGAATTACTTCTGGATGTAAAAAAGAATTTGATGTATTCTTTAGAAGACAAGCATGCGGATTTAAAGGTTGCAAAAGATCTTCCCATGGTTTCATGTGACAGAATAAGGATATCCGAAGTATTTTCTAATCTTATTTCAAATGCAGTCAAATATTCAAAAAAGGGCGTAGCGCCTGTTGTTGAGGTAGGGTATGCGCGTAAAGGCCTATCTTATGAATTTTATATAAAAGATAATGGCATTGGCATAGAAAAAGAATATTATGATAAGGTATTTCAGATATTCCAGCGCCTTCATGCCAAGGGTGAATATGAAGGCACTGGAGCGGGCCTTACTATTGTTAAAAAGATAGTCGAAAGCCATGGCGGTAAGATATGGGTAGAATCTGTAGCAGGAACAGGAAGCACATTTTATTTTACTATTCCAGTTACATTCTAAAAGGAGCAAAAAGTGTTAAGAGGAAAAGTAATTTCAATTGAAGGACCGATTGCAATTGTAAAATTTGAACCTGGGTCATCCCCGCCTGGAATTTTCGAAATCTTAGAAACTAAATCCTGCGATGGGAAAAAAGTGCAGCTGGAGGTGCTTGAGCATTTAAGCGGCAGAGTTGGAGATGCTGGAAATGTTGTAAGGTGCATTGGCTTGAAATCGCTCATAGGTGTCGCTAGAAATGTAGAGGTTTTTAGCACTGGCGCAATGATTCAGGTACCTGTGGGTGAAGATGTTTTGGGCAGGATGATGAATGTTCTGGGAGAACCAATAGATAAAAAGGGGCCGATTACTACAAAGTTTTATAGAGACTCGCGTAGGAAACCAGCTCCTCCTAAATTTAGCAGCAATACAAGCGGCAGAACAAAATTTGAAATACTGGAAACAGGGATCAAGGTGATAGATCTTTTGTTTCCCCTGGTAAAAGGGTCAAGAACCGGCATTATGGGAGGTGCCGGACTTGGTAAAAGCTTAATAATCCTGGAGCTTATGAACAACATTGTAAAGAAGCAAAGGGGCTATACTATATTTACAGGCGCAGGAGAGAGGGTTAGGGAGGGAAATGAATTATATCTTGAATTAGTTAGTCAGAAAATAATAGAAAAAGCAGTGCTTGTGTATGCTCAGATGAATGAATCTTCAGGCGCAAGGTTTGAAGTAGCGCATTCCGGAGTTACAATAGCGGAGCATTTTCAAGAGATGGGAAAAGATGTATTATTTTTTATAGATAGCGTTTTCAGGTTTGCTCAGGCTGGGAGTGAATTGTCTTCTTTGTTAGGCCGCATACCGTCGGAAACAGGATATCAGCCAACATTGGTTAGCGAGATGAGTGAGTTTGAAGAAAGGATTCGCTCAGGAACTCAAGCTTCTGTTACTGCAATCGAAGCAGTATATGTGCCTAGCGATGATTTAACAGATCCCGCGGTAGTATGTATTTTTAGCTATCTACATTCAATGATGGTTTTGTCGCGTCAATATATACAATTGGGCCTTTATCCAGCTATTAATCCGTTGCTATCGTCATGTTCTTTTTTGGACCCGATGATTATAGGAAAGAGACATTTTAATATAGCTCAGGAAATATTGATGACTTTAAATAGATATGAAGAGTTACGGCGTATTGTTTTTATTGTAGGCATAGAAGAACTGTCGAAAGAAGACAGAATATTGTTCGAAAGAGCTAGAAAACTGAGAAATTTTCTTACCCAGCCATTTATTACCGCAGAGGTTTTTACTGGCAAGAAAGGGGAATATGTTACGCTGGATGAGACCCTGACCGGATGTGAAAGAATATGTTCTGATGAGTTAGCCCATGTGCCGGACAGGGATTTTTATATGATTGGAGCTTTAAAAATTTAAAATAAAATAGCGTTGAGAAAGAAATAATTTAGAAGGAAGGGGATAAAAATGGCTATAAAATTAGGAGAAATATTATTTAAAAAAAATCTTGTAACCTCGCAGCAGCTTAAAGAAGCTCTTGATAAGCAGCGCGTGACAGGAGAACGGTTAGGGTCTGTTTTGATTAAGATGGGTTTTGTAAACGAAAAAGACCTATTAGTAGCACTCTCAGAACAGTCTGGTATTCCCTATGTTAATCTGAAAGAGATTATTATAGACCCTACTGTAGTTAATAAACTCCCTGCCAAATTTGCATGGCATTATACTATTATGCCAATAAAATTTGAATCCAATCAGCTGACCATAGCTACATTAGATCCTCTATGGCCCCTGAATGATGTTAAGCTACTTCTGGGATGCGAGATAAATCAGCTGCTGGCTCTTGAAAGCGACATAATAGAAGCTATTAAGAAATATTATGGCGTGGGAGCTGAGACTGTGGATAAAATTATAGCTAAAACCCCACAGCAAACTGTAGATCCCTATAAAGCTAAGCAGGAAATAGAAGATATACAGAAAATAAGCGAGGACGCTTCTGTTATTAACTTGGTAAACCAGATAGTGTTGGATGCAAAGCAGAAAAATGCCACGGATATTCATATAGAACCTTTTAGAAATAAGATGAACATAAGATATCGCATAGACGGAGTCCTGTATTATGCAAATATGTCAAAAGATATTGAGCGATTCCTTCCAGCGATAATTTCCCGCATAAAAATAATGTCTGGGTTAAATATTATAGAAAGGCGCCTTCCTCAAGATGGCCGAGCGACTGTAAAGGTTGGGGAAGAGGAGCTTGATTTGAGAATCTCCAGCATACCTACTCCTTATGGTGAAAGCATTGTCATAAGAGTTCTCCCAAGTAAAATGCTTTTTAGCCTAGAAAAACTAGGCGCTGAAGTTGATGATTTAAAGATGCTGGAGGAGTCAATTAAAAGGCCTAATGGTATTATATTTGTGACCGGGCCTACAGGCAGCGG
>JAPLMC010000053.1 GCA_026387215.1 Candidatus Omnitrophota bacterium | reverse complement strand
CTGCGGTCTTCTGATAAGGTTGCTCGGGGTCAATCAGATCGTGCAAAACACCAAAACTTTTATCAAACTGAAAGCGCGTTATCTTAACGCTACTGTGTCTCTCCCAATCATCGACAACTCTATCGAAAATTTTCTCATTTACCGAATCATCCAGCTCATTTGTAATAACAACTATTGCCCTAGTCTTTGGCGCAGAACTCCTGGCTTTTTTAATGACTAACCAGCCAAGGAGCATAATCTGAGACAAACCTCTGGTAGAAAATCGGTAATAGGCGGACTCCGGCCCAGAGAGCTCCTTCTTTTTCTCTTTATTCCACCACAGGAATATATTAGGCAAAGTAGCTAAGAGGTTGATGGCCGGTTTTAAAAGACTGATCGATAACTCCTTCCACCCCCAAAATGGCGCAATAATAATAGCTTTATCAACATCGCTTCTGTTTTGCGCAGCCCAGCTGGCCATGTTCGCGCCCATGGACAAGCCAGCGACAAAAATATGTTTACCCAGTCCTTGGGCGATATTGATGGATTCGTCACACAATTTGGTCAGTTCCAAAGCAGTAAGCTTGGCGGAAGATTCAGTCATCCGGTCCTTAAGACCGTGGTGAGGAATCCTGGGAATCAGAACATTATATCCCTTTTCATAAAAAATTCTCCCTAACGCTTCAAATTGTCTGGGACTGTTAGTGCCTCCATGGAAGAACACGATTGTCTTCTGCATTTTGTCCTCGTGTGTAAAAAAAATAAGGCGCCCATCCGGGGCAACATCCTCCCCATCAAGAATGCGTAAATTACTAATACGCCTGAGGCTTTCCTGATAACTACGGGATGGATTAATTTTTGAAACGAAATGGCGAGTGCGGATCGGTTTTACAAAAAGAAAACCAACAAATAGTAATAGAATTACCGATAAAACAATTCCTATAAATTCAAATTGTAACATCAATGCCAATCTCCCTTAAGAGGAATGACTGGTACTATGGTAAACCCAAGTAGCTTCTCCACAATTGATATAAGCAAAGAAGATTGTTTAGAAACGGTGCCAATTGCTTCTTTTTGCTCCTCATTAAGAGAGCCATATAATCCATCCTGAAGTAATGCTATTTTTCCGCTAATCACTCCCAATGGTGTACGCAGTTTATGCGAAATAAGAGTTAAAGTATCCTGTTTTAAAAATTCTTCTGTGCGTGCTATGGTAACGTTACGTAAAATAAAAACAACGCTTAATAGCTCTCCGGCGGAATTTTTTATCAGATCTAAATTTGCTTCTAAATATAATGCCTCTGTAGTCTCTGATTTTTCACGCACAATATCAAATGTTTTATGCGCAATCGTTAAATCCATAAGAGCTTCTTTATTTATAGAAACGGAATAATTCTTGAATAGCGTTTCTACCAAATTAATATTCGCCGGATCAACAATATTTAAGTACTTTAAAATCGCCTCATTGCTGTCTTTAATTATATAATCCGGGCCGCAGACAGCAATGCCATCGCTTATTTTATCAACCACTGCCTTAAATTTCTTCTTTTCATCTAACTGCCGGAGATAATAACTTATCTTGAGTATAGACTTAACTCTTGCTAATAATTCAACCTTATCAACTGGCTTGGAAATAAAATCATCACATCCTACCTCAAGGGCTTTTACCTTGTCTTCGGTCTCCTTAAGTACGGTTACCATCACCACCGGAATAAGCCGCGTCTTTTTATCGGCACGCAATTTCTCCAGCAATTCTAAGCCCGACATCTTGGGCATCATTATGTCCAGCAGAATCAGATCGATTTGATTACCGGAAAGTTTTTCCAGCGCTTCTTCACCGCTTGCCGCCTTTACTGTTTCATAACCCTGCGGAACAAGATATGCTTCGAGAAGTTCAATGTTTTGAAGCTGGTCATCAACAACTAAAATTACTGGTTTGTCTTTCATCCTCTGTCTCCCTTAATAAATTGACTTATTTCTGTCACAAAGGTGCGCGTATTTATCGGCTTGCCTATGAACCCGCTGTTAGTTATAGGCCTTATTTCTTCTCTGCCTTCTGCCATTACAGAAGCAGTCACAAAGACAATTGGGATCTCGCTTGTCTTTTTGTCTTGACGCAATATCCTGGCGGCTTCGCTACCGCGCATATCCGGAAGCCGCACATCCATGATTATGATATCCGGCTTTTCTTTCCTGGCTATGGCAATTCCAACACCTGCAT
Organism: Candidatus Omnitrophota bacterium; assembly: GCA_026387215.1. Taxonomy (GTDB): domain Bacteria; phylum Omnitrophota; class Gorgyraeia; order Gorgyraeales; family Gorgyraeaceae; genus UBA10183. Next base: position 2,279 of record JAPLMC010000053.1, on the reverse strand, counting down.
TTTCAGCTTCAAACACTTCAAAGCCGGCAACCTCCAAAAGATCTTTTTCCAACAAAAGATTATTGGCATTATCGTCTACAATTAAGGCTTTTTTTCTCATCTCACACCACCTTCCTGGGTATAATAGGCAAAGTAAACCAGACCAAGGTGCCTTTATTTAGCCCATCTGATTCTACAGAAAACTTCCCGCCATGTAACTCAACCAGCTTTTTAGAAAGCGGCAAACCGAGTCCGGTCCCTTCAGTTACCCTGGAATATGGAGTATCGACACGAAAAAAACCTTCAAATATTTTCCCTATGTTTTCAGATGCAATACCAACCCCCGTATCCCAGACCACTATTTTTATCTCGGAATCAACCTTTTTCGCCCGCATGCCGATTTTACCACCCTCGGAGGTAAATTTAACTGCGTTTGAAAGCAGGTTGTAAAGTATCTCTTTTACCTTGAGCTCATCCCCCTCAATATTCGGCAGATCTTCGGCTATTTCAAGCAACATATGAAGCTTCTTTTTACTGACCATATCCGCTACCAGCAGTGAAATCTCATTTAACAGGCTTTTCATGGGTAAACTGGATAATGCCAGTTTCATCTTGCCGGCTTCAACTTTTGCCATATCAAGTATCTGATTTATCAGTAAGAGAAGATGCTTTCCGCTGGTTAAAACATAATCAACATATTTTTTCTGCTTCTCATTAAGCGACCCGAAAGTCTCGTCGTATAATATCTCGGAGAAACCGTTAATGGAGTTAAGCGGAGTCCTGAGTTCATGTGACATGTTGGCCAGAAACTCGGATTTTGCCCGGGTGGTACGTTTTAACTCAGCGGCCAATTCCTGTAACTCTTCATGGGCTTTTTCCAGGCCTTTTTCTATCTCCTTGCGCTCAGTAATATCCTCGATTGCGAGGAGGATGATGTGTTCCTTGCCCCTACCTCGTTCAATTTGTCTGGCATTCAAAAGCATTATACGCCTGCCGATAGTAGCAAAATTGTGTTCAACCTCATAGTTATCAAAGGTTGTCTTTTTGGGAAGAATGGTTTCCAGCAGTTCCCGCAACTTGGGGATATTCCATTGTTTATTGCCTAGATCATAAATAAGTTGCCCAACAGTCTCTTCAGGCTTTACCTTAAAAACGCTATAGAAAGACCGACTGACTGAGACTACTCTTAAATCTTGGTCCAGAGCGATCAGGGGTTCACGTACAGTGTTAATGATACTCTCGGCATAGTTAAGGGCATCCTGAGCTATTCGCTCTGTATCCTTGCGCTGTTCAATTTCCTGGTGAAGCTGCTTGATAATCATTCTTTCTGCTGCGGTGCGAATTTCTACTTTATTCTGTAGCTTACCCTTAAGTAATTTTTTGTTTTTATTTTTCATTGTTTCGCCTCATAAAGTTTTTCTAAATCTATCTAAGCATATTTTCATAAATTGATCCGGGAAGACATCAAACATCCTTTCCGCGTGCCCCCCATCTTTAATAATTGTCAGAGCCTTAGGATCCTTTGCCTTGTCAAATAAAACCTGACTATGGCTTAACTTGACTAGCCAATCTTTTTCACCATGAAGGAAAAGAACCGGCGTGGGTGATACCTTATCAACAATATCGCGAGGCCTGATCTTTTGTAAAGATGGACTGCCCCACCTGATACCCTTCCCTCGCCCCTTGATCCCAAAATTGAGCACAAGATCTTCCCAAAAATCTTTTTCCCAAAAATGGTAATTGATGCTTCCTAAATCTGCCGGGGCGCTAACAGCTATCACGCTATCAATATTCTGATGACAACTCGCTTCAATCAATGCGATTGCCGCTCCAAGCGAAAAACCTATCACACCGATCTTCGTATAGTGATTTTCTTTAGCGTAGGTAGTGATTGCTCGCAAGTCTTTTTGTTCATGCGCTGTCCACGTAAACACGTCACTACTTTTGCCGTGTCCTCGAAAATCAAACATGATAACATCATACTCTTTATTGAATGCGTCAGCCATTTTTCTAAACAAAATTGTATCCTTATTGGTGTAAAAGCCGTGCGCAATAATAACAACCTTAGAAAACTCTCCTTTAACATGATTAAAGGCGATGCGTTTACCATCCGTGGTCATCACGTAACGATCAGGTTCACTTTCTCTCGCAGGACAAGGCATCGCACCTTTAGAGAGGTCGCCAGTCGTATCACAAATCTTTATGGGTTCTGTTTCCTGAAATTTTCCTTCAAATACTGATGCGGCTGCGGATTTAATATAATTATTGCAAATATCCCACTACGCTTTCATGCGCCACAG
>JAPLMC010000060.1:11080-16264 GCA_026387215.1 Candidatus Omnitrophota bacterium | reverse complement strand
CAATTCTTCATGCTTTCAAAAACACGAAGAAATTTCTAGCATAGAAAATGAATTGGTAGTTAATTTTGAAATCCCGCCCATTTTCGAAAATGGAAAATATTACATAGAGGCGATATTAAAATCTTCGGTTTCGCAGGAGACAGCGAAGCTTGTAAGAGCTTTTTATATAGGCGAAAAGGCCGCCGCCCCGGCGCTTTTTAAGATTCTTTATCTGGAAGACGAAAACGTTAGTTTTGGCGCAGGAGAAAAGGCTGAATTTAGGTGCAGGGTTATGAATGAAGGCGGGACAAAAGGAAGGTACGAAGTAAATTTTAAATATCAGGATTTAATAAATGAAACGCAGTCAGAATTCTTAGTCCCTGGCGAGAGCAAGGACATTGTATTTGAATTTTTAGTCGCGGAAGATATGGAAGAAGCCAGCTATGAAGCGGAATATAAATTTAAAGAAGAAACGTACAAAGTAAATTTTAAAATAATAGGTGTAAAAGTTGAAGCTGAAGCTGGTGTCAAATATGATATTTTTAAGCTCAAGGTTAAAAATTTAAGTTCAGCGAAAGATGTAACGCTTTTTGCTGAAGCCAGGTGCGGGGATTATGAAAAGAGGATAGATTTTGCCTTGGATGAAGAGAAGGATCTTGAATTTAACATCCCTGGCTTGAATGAGAAGGAAAAAATTTATTACGGGGTCTATTTTGAATCTGGAAAATCTCTTTATTTAAATTCTTATTTAATAGACGGGGAAAAGCCAGAGATGCTTCCTATTAAAATTATTAAAGCAGGATGCGACAAAGATATCTATAAAGACGGAGAAATTGTGACTCTTAATTGGAAGATTGAATCAGGAAAAGACTTTTCTGTTAAGCTAACCGTGGATTTGGTAAGGCCGGATTCATATAGCATTAATATTGCTGAAGAAGAAACAATAGTTCTGAAAAAAGGTGTAAACGAAATAAATAAGGAGATTTTTGTTGAACTTAAGATACCAGGAATTTACAGAGTTATGTATGAATTCAAAGAAATCGGACAAGGCTCAATATTTTTTGACGTAGGCGAAAAAGAAGTTCCAAAAGAAAATCACAAGCCAGTTTTATTTACTATAGGAGAAAAAGAAGCAATCGCAGGAGATAGCCTGGAATTTTTCGTAGAAGCCGCTGATATTGACGGAGATTTGCTTATTTATTCCGCAGAGTCGATCCCTCGAGGAGCTAGTTTTGACCCATGGATAAAAAGATTTTGCTGGAAACCCGGAGAAAAAGATACAGGAGAATACTATGTAACTTTTATTGTAAGCGATGGAAAGGATAAAGCCTCTGAAAAAGTGAAAATAATAGTACCCAGCTTTATACCCATAATACCGGAGGCAAAAGGAATTGCAGAGCCAATAAGCGGAATGGCTCCGCTCGAAGTGCATTTTAGCTCCCAGCTATTTAATAAATATAGAAAAATAGTGAAATATGAATGGGACTTTGATGGCAAGGGTGTATATGATTTTAGTTCGCCTAAATCAGGAGAGGCTATTTTTATATATACAGGCGAAGGCGTATTTCCTGCGATACTGCGTGTAACGGATAAGAATGGGATTGCAGACACTTATACGGTTACTATTGATGTAAACAAAAATCCTGCTGCACCAGGAGCTTATCTGAATGTGTCTCCTCTAAAAGGTGTTGCGCCATGTAAGATATTTTTTGAAGGCGGTGCTTTTTGTCCTCAAGGCATATCCAGATATGAATGGGACTTTGATGGCGATGGTATTTTTGATGCAAGTTCCTCAGAATCAGGAGAAGTTGTTAAGACATACACTTTTCCTGGAAAATATAATGCGGAATTCAAAGTTACTAGCGTAGATGGGTTAACCGGCTCAGAAATAGTTTTAATTGAAATAGAAGATCCCAAGGCTTTGAACGTCAGATCTTCAATAGCGCCTGTTACAGGGAGCGTTCCCCTGGAAGTGAATTTCGAAGCTGCTGTAAATGGCAGTGGTTTAATTCAAAAATACCAATGGGATTTTGAAGGCGATGGCATATTCGATTATACCTCATTAAATCTAGGCGTAGTTAAACATACCTATTGCGAACCAGGCGTTTACGCGCCTACTGTATGCGTTACAGACTCAAATAATTTATCCAGTCAGGTTAAATCAGAAATTAGATTTGGAATTGTTGATCCGGAAGTTATTAAAAAAGGCAAAATTATTCTAAATCCTAAAAAAGGCAATGCTCCTCTTACAGTAAGATTTTCCTTTGAAACTGAAAACCAAATAAGCGATGCAGAATATTTATGGGATTTTGACGATGACGGGGTAATTGATCTTATAACATCAGCGCCTCAGTCAGAATTTACATATAATAATTCAGGAACTTATATGGCAAAGCTTGATGTTAGGACAGCCGATGGTGTTATTGTCTCATGCTATGAAATAATTTATGTTACAAATGAAAAAAATAATGACAAAAAACCGATAGCCTCATCTAATAATGTATATAGATATAAAATAGGCAAAATAGAACTCGCAGATAAAACATCTTTAGTCTTGCCAGCAGATGTATTGGATCAAGATGATGTAGTTAATATAAAAAAATTAGAACAAAACCAGATTCAGAGAGGTATTAGCCTTAATCAAAATAAGTCCATAGGAGAATACCGAGAATATGAATTTGAAAACCGGAAAGATCCTTTTAAAAAGGAAATGATTATATCTATACCATACGTAGATAAAAATGAAGATGGCGTTGTGGATGATAAAAATATTGAGGAATTAACATTGGATGTTTACTGGTATGATGAAGATACCGGAGAATGGAAAATTCTTGCAGATAGCCTTGTATTTCCAAAAGAAAATATAGTTACAGTGAAAACAAGTCACTTTACTATATTTGGAATTGCAGGCGCTGAAAAAAAAGTTAAAGATATTCCATTGCCGGAGAATTCTGACCAGCAAAATAGTGACAGCCCGGGAGGAGGTTGTTTTATCGCTACTGCAGCATTTGGCTCGTCTATGACTAGAGAAGTAGTAGTATTGCGCAAATTCAGGGATAGATATTTATTAAAATCAGAAACAGGAAAGAAGTTTGTTAATACCTATTACCGTTTTAGCCCTCCTATAGCAGAATTTATAAAACACAGCCCCTTTCTGAGATTTCTAACGAGAATATTAATTAAATCCCTTGTGATTTTTCTATAACCTATACTATAATAGTATAAACTTGACAAAAGTGACATTGTTAGAGTGTCAAGTTTATGGAAAGAGGAGAAGGGAAAGGTATGTACGAGTTTATAGCAGGCGCGGAAAATAATGGGAAAAGGGTAGATAATGTGAGCTTGAAGCATTTGGTGGGAGTGAAGCCGGAGCTTGAGATTTCTAGGACTATCGTCCAGGAGATGATAGAAAAGGGCGAGATTTTATTGAATGGCAAGGTTTCAAAAGTAGGTCACAAAGTAAATACGGGAGATAAAATAGAAATAAATTTAGAAAAATTAGAAAAAGAAAGCCTTGTGGAGCATGATAAAAAAATCCCAAGAGCTGAAAAATTACCGCTTGATATTATTTACGAAGATGATTATATTTTAGTGGTCAATAAGCCGGCAGGCATGGTGGTGCATCCGGCGTGCGGAAACTATTCATGCACGCTCGTCAACGCGCTTCTAAATTACAAAGGGTTTCTTACGGAATTTAACGAGCCGCGCGAAACTAAAGATGAGAAACATACATTAAGGCCAGGCATAGTCCATAGGCTGGATAAAGATACTTCAGGCGTGATGCTTGTCGCAAAAAAAGGCTCAGCGTTACGCAAGCTTTCAAGCCAATTAAAACATAGGACTATTACAAAAAAATACATCGCAGTTGTAAAAGGGATTGTCAGCCTGGATGAAGGAATAATAGATTTACCGGTTAATCATGATAAAAAAAATAGAATGAAGATGGTAATTGATAGATATGAAGGAAAAGAAGCAGTAACGCATTATAAAGTAATATCTAGGAACAAGGAAAAGAATTATACAGTTCTTGAGGTGACTCCAAAGACAGGGCGTACCCATCAGATTCGCATACATTTTTCGCATATAGGACATCCGATTCTGGGGGATGTGCTTTATAACGGCCCTGTAGCGCAAGGTTTATCAGGGCAAGCCCTTCATGCGAAATCTATAAGATTCATCCACCCCTCCAAAAACAAAGAAGTTGAGTTTTTCGCGGGAATCCCATCCAGCATTAAACAATTCTTAGCCTAACAACCTATAAACTTTACAAAACCGTCATTGTCAGAGTGTCAAGTTTATGGGGAAGAGGGGGTTACTTAGATTTACTTGTAGCATAAAAGCTTAGAATAGAGTGGTTAAATTAATTGTGTGTACAATTTTTATTGACACAACATATTGAAATATATTATACTTATAGTGGTTAAAGAAAAAATATCCACAATATATTGACAACCATTTTTTAAAGGATTATACTTGGTGTTGATTAAAGGCATTTAAAAAATAGCTTTCAATTTAAAATTAACATATCTTAAATATATGTATTTAATAATAGCTTATCATGGCAAAGGCAAGCAGGAAGTAGAAGAAGACCTCAAAAAACTGTGGTTTAATTATTCTAATTTTGTAAAATTTGTAAAAGTTAAGCATGTATATTTTTTTCAGAACGCTAAAGATGGCAAGGGCGCGGATTTACTGATGATCATAGATTATAAATGCGCAAAGTCTTGTTCTAGCGCTAAAGTTTGCTCTTGCGGCGCTGGGGTAGCAAAGCAAAGTTTTGTGTCAAAAGATAGAAGTGTAAATTATTGGTTGTATGTAAGGAATCCCTTGAGCGTTCCCAAGAAAGAGGCCTTGCTTGGCGATTAAAGCCTAAGTACAAAACAAACACATTTTTATAAGTTTACAAAAAATCTATTGACATTCCTCCCATCTCTTTATATATTCATCATAGGCAATCATAAACTAAGGAGGCAGATATGTTTAGGCGAGAACATGTGGTTTTAGTTGTTTTTGTAATAACCGTTATCTTGGCATTGCCGTTTACAGTTTTTTCAGCTGAAACAGCTGACAAGGACGCGTTTTTAGAGGAGATAAGCGGTTTTATAGATAAAAATCCTAATGTTCTTGAAAGCGCTATTTTTTTAATGGCAGACGATTATTCACGCCATAAGAAAACAGCAGAAACAATTGCGCTTTATGAAAAGG